>NZ_QSQO01000009.1:0-84014 GCF_003436775.1 Collinsella sp. TF11-5AC | reverse complement strand
AGGGGGCCGACAACGACGCGCTCGCCTACTACGTCGACGCGGTCAGGCGGGCGGCGGAGGAGAAGGCGAGGCTCGAGGGGCTCGTCGAGGCCGAGGCCCGCAAGCCCAGGTGGCGGAAGAGGGTCGACTCCCTGCGCTGCCTCAAGGGCGTCGACACCGCTTCCGCCGCCGACCTCGTGTTCGAGGCCGGCGAGTTCTCCAGGTTCAGGAACGCCCGCTCGTTCGCCGCGTGGGTCGGCCTGACGCCCTCCGAGCACTCCAGCGGGGAGAGCGACCGCAGGGGCGCGATCACCAAGGCCGGCAACAAGCACCTGAGGAAGACGCTGGTCGAGGCCGCGTGGCACTACCTGACGTGCTCGGGGCGGCCGAAGGACCTCGCCAAGGGCCAGGCCCCGGACCGGGGCGCCCGGAGGCATGCCGCCAAGGGCGTGCGGAGGCTGGTCGAGAGGCGGGAGGCGCTGCTCGCGCGCGGGGTCCACGGCAACAAGGCGAACGTCGCCACGGCGCGCGAGCTCGCCTGCTGGGTGTGGGCGGTCGGCCTCATGGCCGAGGAGGCGTAGGGGGCGGTCCCCCGCACATAAGCCAGTCACCCCGGAAGCGGTTCGATCCGAAGCCGTTGAGGCGAACCTCAGGTCCCTTTTCTGCGAGCGCCCAGGGCGCCACACGCGTGCACAGACTGCCGGTTCGACGTAGAAGCCTCAGCCGTAGCAACGGATTGCCCAGCGAGAGATCGCCACGGGCGGATATTAAACTGCAAAGACGAGCGTCGGTAAGACACGCCGAGGTCGCCGCGGACGGGTTGATATAGGGAGAGGGCCTGACCCCATATCGTTGGGGCCAGGCCCGATTTTGCCTCTTGACAATGTCCTGCTCATATTAAAAGGAACGTCCCTAAGTGCCGAGTAGGGATGAAAAAGGCGGAGGCCCTGGTGAGGGTCTCCGCCTTTTTACAGGGGGCGATATTAATCGCTGACTGCTGGATTAGACCAGACGGGCGTTGATCGTCTTGGCGATCTCGGCGGCGTCGGTGGAACCCTTGACGGTGGCACGGAAGTCCTGGTCCATGAGTGCCTCGGCGACCTTGGACAGGATCTTGAGGTGCGTGGTGCCAGCCTGTGCACCCGGGATGAGCAGCGCGATGGCCACGTTGACGGGAGCGCCGTCCATGGTGTCCCAACCGGTCACGCCGGACTCGTCCTTGACGACGATGACAGCGGCCTCGGTAATGGCGTCAGATTTGGCATGCGGGATGGCAAAGCCCTCCATCATGCCCGTGGTGCCCTCGGCCTCGCGGGCCAGGAAGGCGTTCATCACGGCGTCGGCGTCGCCGGCGATACCGGCCTTGACGGCCTGGTTGGAGACAAAGCTCAGGGCCTCGTCACGAGAAGCGAAGTCCTCGGCGACAAAGACGTTCTCGACCTTCACGAAGTCGGCAGCCTCGGCCTTAGGGGACTCAACAGCAGCGGCCTTGGGGGCCTCAACCGGCTTGGTTGCAGGAGCGGCCTTCTGGTTCTTCTCGAAGTCATACTTCTTGAAGGCGACGAACAGGATGCCACCAACCACAGCGCCGATGAGAATCGCGAGGACCCACAGCGGACCGTTCTCGACAACGGGCAGGACCAGGAAGCCACCGTGGGGCGCTGGATCGTGGACGTTGAACATAATGGTCAGGATCGAAGCGATGGAGGAACCGAGCATCATGATGGGCATGACGGGCCAGATGTTCTTGGTCATAAACGGAATGGCGCCCTCGGTGATGTGGGTGCAACCAAGGATGAGGTTGACGACACCGGCGTCATGGTCCTCCTGGCTGAAGTACTTCTTGCCGACGATGACGGCGAAGGTGGTGATCAGCGGCGGAACGATGCAGGCGGCAGAGACGGCAGCCATGAAGTTGGTGCCGAAGTTGTAGGTGTCGGTGCCGACACCGGCAGCCAGAGCCTCGGTGAGCATGGCGGTACCGGTGACGTAAGCAGCCTTGTTGACCGGGCCGCCCATGTCAAAGGCGCACATGCAGCCAATAGCAAGACCCAGGACAACGGCGCCAGAGGCAGACAGGCCCTTGAGGAAGTCCATCATGGCGGTGTTGATGGCAGCCATGGGGCCGGAAATGCCGAGCATGACCAGACCGACGATAGCGGTCGAGAACAGCGGGTACAAAAAGATTGCCTTAAGGCCGTCCAGGTTCTTGGGCAGACCGGCAAAGACCTTCTCGAGCAGCAGGATGACATAGCCAGCGAGGAAGCCGCCGACGATGCCGCCCAGGAAGCCGAAGCCCACGCCGGCGCCACCGGCGTCAATCATACCGGTCTCGGCGTTAACGGGCAGGCCCTGGATGGCGATCATACCGGCGACGAAGCCGGGGACGAGCGCCGGGCGCTTGCCGATGGACTCGGCGATGTAGGCGGAAAGCACCGGAACCATGAGGTTCATGGCGATGCCGCCGATAATCTTGAGCATAGCGGCAAAGCTGTTGTAGTCGGCAGCAGTCGAATCGAAGGACGTGATGCCCCACAGGAACGAAACGGCCGTCAGAACACCACCGGCGACAACGAAGACCAGCATGTGGCTGACGCCATTCATGAGGTGCTTGTAGATGACGTGGCCGATGGACTCTTTCTCCTCGACCTCGTCCTCGACATCGGCGGCAGCGGCAACCGTGTCGTCGCCCTTGGCGGCGAGCGCACGGTCGATCAGCTTTCCGGCGGCCTCGACGGACAGGGCCTTGGAAACGCCGACGGAAACCATGGGCTTACCGGCGAAACGCTCAGCCTGGACATCCTTATCGGCTGCGACGACAACGGCCTTGGCACCAGCGATCTCGCTCTTGGTGAGCTCGTTCTCGACACCGACCTGGCCATGGGTCTCGACCTTAATGGTCAGACCGCGCTCGGCAGCTGCCTTCTCTAGCGCCTCCTTCGCCATGAAGGTGTGCGCGATACCGGTCGGGCAACCGGTGGCGGCGATGATGTCAAACTTAGCCATGTGTCCCTCCTTTTTAAGTTTTGCGCCCGCAGGCGCTCCCCTACACACGCGTCCTTGCGCGCTTTTCCACAACTGAAAGATACCAACCCAGCGCTTTCGCGGAAAGGAAAATGTCCCAATTCTCCGGTGAAAGGTTCTTTCATAACCGTAAACGGTAGGTGAAAGTTTACCATCAACACTTGAAACGGCAAGGTGTATCTTGTAATTGAAAATGCCCGTATACTATGGCATTGAAAAACGAGTCCTATATTTCATGCCAACCAGGAGCCATCCATGACCGATAGCAGCAAGAGCGCGCTCTCCCTTATTAGCACTCATCAGGGATATAGTGGATCCGAGCAGCGCATTGTCGACTATATATTGGAGCACCAGTCCGAGGCGCCGCGCCTGACGGCCGCCCAGCTCTCACGAGCCGCCGCCACGTCCGAGGCGACGGTTTCGCGCTTTTGCCGCAAGCTGGGCTTTGGCAGCTTCCGCAGCTTTCAGTTTTCGTTGGCGCGCGACTTGGAGAGTCAGCGCAACGAGGGCCTGACCGACGAGGTCTCGCTCGACAACATGGAACAGAGTCTTAAAAATATCTTGGCTGCCAAGGTGAGCGAGCTTAACGCGACCATCGACGGGATTGACCACGATACGCTAACGGCCGTTGTGCACGCGCTTAAGAATGCCGGCGTTATTGAGTTCGCGGCCGTAGGCAACACCAATGCCGTCGCGCTCGACGCGACGTTTAAGTTTTCGCAGCTGGGCCTTCGCTGCATGGCAAGCACCATCAGCGAGACCTCGATTGGTTTCGCGCTCACATTGCGCCCCGGCGACGTTATCGTGCTGATCTCGAACTCTGGCAAGTCGCGCCGACTAAATCGCATGGCAAAAGCAGCTCGAGACTGCGGTGCTACCGTAGTCGTCATCAGCAGCGACAGCAAGTCTCCGCTTGCGCGCCTAGCCGACTACACCTTTAATACCGTCAATCACGAGGCGCTGCTGACAACGGGCGACTTCGCATTCTCCAAGATGAGTGCCACGATGATCATAGAGGTCATCTACAACTTCCTGCTACCCGAAATCGAGGACGCCCGAGAGCACATCAGCTACTACGAGGAGCTCATCCAGCCGGACAAGGTCGTGGAGTAGGTTTTAGCGGGGGACGTTATGTGCCGTTCCCACAAAACTATGCCGGTTTACTACGATGAAATCGGAATATGCGACCACATCGCGTTTTAAAAGAAAACCGCAGGCGTTCTACCTGCGGTTTTCTTTTTGCAATTCTTGACGTGGTTGCCGATAGCCTATCAAACGTAGTAGATGGGCCGGTTTCGTGGCGACCGGGTCGGACATGCATGTGGCGGCTCGGCCTAAGCACGCGCTTCTTCCAGCATCTGCCTAGCGTGCGCCAGGCTTGCCTCGGACTGATCGCCGCTCAGCATGCGAGCGATCTCTGCGGTACGGGCATCGCCGGTCACCTCGTCCAAGTGCGTCTGGGGAACATCGCCCGGCTCCTTGCTGACTACGTAATGCTTGTCAGCAATGACGGCGACCTGCGCCAGGTGCGTTACGACGATGACCTGATGCGTGGCGGCAAGATCGGCCAGCACGCCAGCAAGAGCACGAGCCGTGGAACCACCGACACCGGCATCGACCTCGTCAAATACCAGCGTGTCGACGCCGTCCGCATTACCGAGGACAACCTTGCTCGCCAACATAACGCGGCTCAGTTCGCCGCCCGACGCAATGCGGCGCAAGGGACGCGGCGTCAATCCGGCGCCGCTGCGATACAAAAGCTCGTAGCTCGAAGGCCCCGCCGGCGTCCACTCGGCACGCGGAAGATCACGCGACTCCCAAACCAGCTCAGCGCCGCCCATTTCAAGGCGTGCCATCTGACGACCCACCTCGTGGCAAAACCGCGGGGCTGCCGTATTACGTGCGCGCTTAAGCGCCTTGGCAGCGGCGAACAGTTCGTGCTCCGCCGCGCCGAGTGCCTCGCGTGCCTTCCTAATCTGCTCGTCACCATCGTCCACCAGCGATAACAACTCCCGCGAGCGGTCACGCATGGCAAATACATCGTCCATGGTGGGACCCCACTGTCGCAGCAGGCCCTTGAGGTCGGAATACCGCTCGCGCATGCGAGCGAGCTCGCGAGGATCGAACGCAACGCCATCGCGATAAGCACGCAACTCGTTGGCGCAATCCTCGAGTGAGATGCAGGCGTCCGAAAGTGCGTCGGCGATGTCGCCCAGCTTGCGGTCGACAGTCGCCATGCGCGACAGCTCTGCCACGGCACCGTTCACGGCATCGAGCGCTCCCCCTTCGGCAGTAAGCGATGCATGGGCATCGTTAGCTGTGGCAACCAATACCTCGGCATGTTCGGAGCGCGGAAGCAGCTCCTCGAGCTCCTCATACTCACCCGGCTTGGGGTCGACCTCGGCGATACGCTCCAGGGCGAAGCGCGCTTCCTCGACGCGACTCCCCTGCGCACGCGACGCCTCCTCTACGCGACGGACCTCCTTGGCAGCCGCACGCGACGCCTTAAAGCAGGCACGGTACTTTTCCAGCACCTCGAGCGCAGAGCGCCCAGCCCATGCATCGACCATGGCAACATGATGCGCCGGATCGAGCAAACGCTGGTGCTCGTGCTGGCCGCAAAGATCCATCATCACGCCGACGCGCTCGGAAAGCTCGCGCACGCTGGCAATGCGACCATCAATCTTGACGCGGCTGCGGCCCTCGGCAGAAAGGCCGCGCTGCACGGTGAAGCCCTCCGCGTCGTGCGGGCCATCGAACAGGCGCGCCTCGACGCTCGCAAGCGCCTCGCCCTCGCGCACGGTCGACGAATCTGCTCGTTCGCCCAAGATGAGCTTAAGCGCCGAGAGCAGCGCAGTCTTACCGGCGCCAGTCTCGCCAGTCAAAACCGTTAGGCCCGCACTCGGCACCAACGTCGCCTCGCGAATGAGTGCAATGTTTGAAACCTGCAGCTCATCGATCATGACGAACTCCGTAGAACACGCGGCTCACCGAGTTATAGAAGCTCTCGGGGCCGTAGTCGAGCAGCAGTACATCGCCGGGGCCTCGGCGCACGGCCACGCTCTCAACCGTGCCGTCGCAGGTAATAAACTGTCCGTCAATGGCAATAGCCGGCACGCTCGGGCGATCATCGGACATAAAGATCTCGACGACATCACTTGGCGAAGTCAAGAAAGCGCGAGCTTGAATGGTATGCGGCGCGATCGGCACGCAAACCATACCCGTGTAATCGGGGCTCACGATGGGGCCACCGGCCGAAAGCGCATAGCCCGTAGATCCGGTCGCCGTCGATACGACCACACCGTCGCCGCGCAAGCGGTCGATATGGTGGCCCGACACGGTGATGTCGAACTCGACCATATCGGAAAGCGGCCCGCGCGTGAGCGCCATGTCGTTGAGGGCAAAAGAACGCACGACATCCTTGGTGCCGTCCTCACGCACGGAAACGATGTCTGCGGCGATGGTGGCGCGACGACTCACGTGGAGCTCACCGGACAGGGCATCGCTCACAACCTGCAAAACGTCGCGTTCCTCGGGACTGGCCGCCGTCAAAAAGCCCAGGTGACCATAGGAAAGACCCAAAATGGGAATCTCACGGTAGTTGAGAATGCGGGCGGCACGCAGCAGCGTGCCGTCGCCGCCGAGCGTAATGACCAGGTCGGCATCGTCAACATCGGGCGTGCTCTGAATCTTGGAGCGCTGGTCGGCAGCCCATGCGACCTCGTAGCCTTGGCGCGAAAGCCAAAGCTCGAGCATCAGGCCGCTCTCGACCGCCTCTTGCTTGTAGTAATTGGGAACCAGAAAGACCTTCATAGCGTTGCAGCTTTCTCGCTCAAAGCCGATACCCGGGCTTGCAGCTCGTCATTCGAGCGCTCGCCGGGGGCAAACCTCGTGCCGTACAGGAAAAACTCAACGTTGCCCTTGGCGCCATGGATGGGCGACACGCACACATCGACCGGGAACAATCCCTTCGCGGCAAACAGCTCGATGACCGCAACGAGCGTGTCGACACGCACGGCGGGATCGGTCACGATACCGCCCTCGCCCACCAGCGCCGCCGGAGCCTCAAACTGCGGCTTTACCAGCGTACAAAACGAACCCATAGGCGTCAGGCACGCCAGCACCGCATCGATGATGTTCGCGATGCTGGTAAACGACACGTCGCACACAGCCAAGTCGATAGCGCTCTCATAGCCAAGCTCGGGCAGCTGCGTCACGTTGGTGCGTTCATGAAGCGTCACGCGATCGTCTTGACGCAGCGACCAATCAAACTGTGCACGGCCCACGTCGACCGAGACAACGGTCGCGGCGGCGCGCTTGAGCAGGCAATCGGTAAAGCCGCCGGTAGAGCAGCCTACATCCAGGCAGGCAAGGCCCGTCGGATCGATACAAAACGCATCGAGCGCACCCTCGAGTTTAAGGCCGCCGCGCCCAACGTACGGAATGCGCCCCTTAACGTGCAGCGGCAGACCCGGCGTCACCTTGAGCCCCGGAGAGGTCAAACGCTCACCGCCACTCGAAACCAAGCCGGCCATAAGAGTGCGAAGGGCATCCGCGCGATCGGCGCAGATGCCCTGTGAAATCAGTTCGTCATCGAGACGCACGCGTTTCATGAATGCCATCAACCATTCGTATCCGGGGATGCGGCCTGTCTATCTTGGGACTCGTTTGCCGCATCCTCATCGTATTCCTGCTCGAGCTTGTCGGCCTCACGCGGCGTCAGCTCAAACTTGTCGACCATATCGACCGCACGGGAACCCAGCTCAATCGCCTCGTCAAACAAATCGAGCGAACGCTCCAGGGACGTATCCTTGGAACGAACGGTGGCGACGATCTGGTCCAGGCGATCCGAGATCTCATCGAAGTTGCGGACGGAACCCTCTGGCATGGCTACTCCTCGACGGAGTCGGCCTCGACGGCCTCAGCAGCGTCCGGATCCTCGGCAAGTACACCGGCGGCAGCCTGAGCGGCAGCGACCTTTGCGGCCGCCTCGGCAGCCTGCGCCTCCTCGCGAGCGCGATCCTCGGCCAGCAGCTCTTGGTACAGGTCCTCGCCCGGCAGCTCCTCGCTGCGAGCGATCTTGCCCAGCACGCCGTTGACGAACGACGCGGACTGGTCGGTGCCATAGGCCTTAGCGATTTCGACGGCCTCGTTGATAACAATAGCGTCCGAGACCTCCTCGTCGGTGAGGAAGCGCATCTCGTAGACGGCGATACGCAGCAGGTTGCGGTCGGCGCCGGGCATGCGCATAAGATCCCAGTTCTTGGCGACGGCGCGGAGGGCGCAGTCGATGCGATCGATATGCTCGTAGGCACCACGGCAAAGCTCCAGCGCATAGGGGTCGAGGGGACCCTTCGAGATCAGGAAATCGCCCTCGAGGACGCGCTCGAGCGGGCTGTCCGTGGCCTCGGCCTGGAACAGCAGCTGCAGCGCCTGACTGCGGGCAAGCGTGCGCCCGCGATAAACCTTAAGGCTCAAAGGTTACTCCTTGGGGAAAACGAGACCGTCGATGCAGACGTCAACGCGCTCAACCTCGACGCCCACCTGGGCATCGATGGCGGCGACCACGGCGGCGCGAACGGCCTCGGCGAGTTTCTTGAACGGATAGCCAAAGAACACCACGACACGCACGGTGAGTGCGAGCTTGTCGCCGACGACCTCGGCCTCGACCGCCGGCTCGGAAGCCGGGGCCTTGGACGAGAGCATCATGGAGACAAGGTTGGTGGCAAGGTCCTTGACGCCAACGGAGGCGATGCCCTCGACATCCGACACGGCGCGCGAGACGATGGCGGTCAGAACATCGGGCGAAATGCCGATGCCGTCAATCTTGATTTCCTGGGGCATGAGTCCTCCTAGAAGAGTTGGTTGCTAGACGCGGGAGACGAACTTGCCGTCGCGGGTGTCAACCTTGATGACCTCGCCCTCGTTGAGGTACATGGGGACCTGGATGACAGCGCCGGTGTCGATCGTGGCCGGCTTGGTGGAACCCTGGACGGTGTCGCCCTTAAAGCCCGGGTCGGTCTGGACGATGGTGGTCTCGATGAACATCGGCGGGGTCACGCCCATGAGCTCATCGTCGGCGAAGAGCAGCTGGCAGATGTCGTTCTCGCGCAGCCACTTGGAGTTCTCGCCCACCATGTCCTCGGGAACGGGAACCTGCTCATAGGACTCGTTGTCCATGAAGATGTAGTCAGTGCCATCGTTGTAGAGGTACTGGAACTCACGGGTAGTGAGCATGACGCTCTCGAACTTGGTGCCGGCGTTGCAGGTGTTCTCGACGACGCGGCCGCTCTTGATGTCGCGGGTCTTGTAGCGCACAAATGCGCCGCCCTTGCCCGGCTTGACATGCTGGAACTCGACGATGGTGTAGACCTTGTCCTTAATGCGGAGACCGAGGCCGTTCTTGAAGTCGGCGGTAGAAATGGTAGGCATATCGACCTTTCTTGTTATGGGCAGAACGCACAAGCGTCCAAATTACATACGACCGAAATTATACACTTGCAGACGGCGCCTGCAGCGAGCGCATAAAAAGAGAACGCGGGGCGTCCGAATCGATCCGGACGCCCCGCCCCAAAAATCTATCGAAATGAGCTAGCAATCGATGACGTGGAGGTCATGCGGCGTCTTGGTGAAGGGCTCGTAGCCGTTCTCGGTGACCACGCCGTAGTCCTCCAGGCGCACGCCGCCCGCGCCGGGCAGGTAGACACCGGGCTCCATGGTAATAACCGAGCCAACCTCGATGATATTCTTGCTGCGGTTGAAGTTGGGCAGCTCGTGGATGTCAATGCCCACGCCGTGGCCCAGACCATGGTTGTAGTAATCGCCATAGCCGGCATCGCCAATGATCTTCTTGGAAAGCTTGAAAATGTCGTTGCCCTCGACACCCGGATGGATAGCGGCGACGCACTCCTCGTGGGTGCGGCGTACGAGCGCGTACAAGTCGAGCTGCTCCTGGGTGGGCTCGCCCATCACGACGGTGCGCGTCATGTCAGAACGATAATCGCAGTAGCCCGCGCCGTAATCCATGAGGACGAAGTCGCCCTTCTCGATCACGCGATCACTGGGGACGGCATGCGGGTTGGCGGTATTGGGGCCGCTCGCCACGATAGAGCCGAAGGCCAAGCTGTCGGCGCCGTTGGCGAACATAAAGTTCTCGAGCTCGTTGCGAACCTGCTTCTCGGTCATACCGGGCTTAATAAAGCCGAGCATATGCTGGAAGGCGGCGTCGGTGATCGACTGCGCATGGCGCATGAGCTCGATCTCCTCGGCATCCTTGATGGCGCGCATCTTGCGAATGTCGTCATGCATCAGCGGCAGCATGCAGGCGACGGAAAGATCCTCCAGGCCACGCTGAATACCCTGGTAGAAGTTGATCTGCATGTCGTCCTCGACAGCGCAGACGCGGCACTTGTTGGCCGCGATCTTGTCGGCGACCCAACCGGGGATGGTGCCCTCGTCCATGTCGTAGACCCAGGGGCTGCCGGCGGGAGTGTTCTCCTCAAAGCTGTTGAGGTAGCGCGAGTCGGTATGGAACAGGCACTGGTCAGCCGTAATAAACGCCGCGTGCGGGAACTCGAAGGTGTAGTCGAAGACGCCCTTCACGCCCGTAAGCCAACGAAGATTGGCCTCGTCACGAACCACGATAGCGTCGTAGCCGCGCTCAGCCATCAGGACACGGACACGCTCGATACGACCGGCAGGGCCGGCAGCAAACTCTGACATGCAGATTCCTTTCTTGTTGTCTCTAAAAGTGCGGGACGGGTCTCAACCGAACGACGGAATCGCATGTGATCCACGACCGATTGAAACCCGCCCCTCAACATGATACGAAAGACGATGGATGTCAATAAATCTTAGAGAAGTTCTTTGCGAGAAGCCAAGTAGGCGTGAGCATGGCGCTCAAGAACCTCGTCCTCAACGCTCGTTAAACGAATGGCGCCGAGTGCCGCGGGCAGCGGCAACATGCTGCGGTTCGAGCGGGCAAACTGCTGCCTACGGAACTCCTCGATATATGCGGCAGGCTCCAAATCAAAGGCAAGCTCCTCGATACCAAAGTCCTCCAGGCAGTCATCGACCTCAAAGACGTAATCGATATCGAAGTCGCAGGCATCATGGGCTAGGCGCGCCTCAAAGCGCATGCCCTCGGACAACAGCTGGTAGGCAGGCACCGGCGAAGCGGCATCGCCCAAGCAGGCGCGCAGGGTGCGCTCCCCCGTCTTGCCAAAATCGAGCGCATGGCGGGCGCTCGGGTTCGTGGCCATCAGTACGTCCTTGCGTGCAGTCTGAGACCACTGAACGGCATTGACGAGCGCAACCTCCTCGCCCGAGAGAATCTCGGGGACGGTCTCAGTAAACTGATTCCAGCGGGACTTGCTGCTCGAAAGCATGGTGACAACGAGCACCGCATAGCCGAGCTTGAGATCCTCGGGGTCCGCCTCGCGTACAAGGTCGAGGTCACACACGACCAAGCCCGGCTCGGGACGGAACGCGATAGCGGGAAGCGCATGCGCCGACGAGGCGACGAGCGGCTTCATGGTCGTCGCGACCGTGAGCATGGCGTCGAACGTCGTCGGCAGCAAGGCGCACTCGGTGCGACCGCACCACTGATTGGCACACCAGCAAACGACCGAGCAGGTCGCCGTGTCGCCGACAGCGACAACGAGATCGTCGCAGGTAATGCCGTTAGCCGACAGGGCGCCAAAGACGGTATCGGCATCGGCAAGCGTAGCACCGGCAGGGGAAACCTCGAGGACGAGCAGCGACACGGCAAAACCGGCGTCAACCAGTGCATGCTCGACAACCTCGCCAAATCGCTCGGATGTGGCGTCGTTCCAAACCACCATCGCGCGCTTAGGCTTGCCCACAGCCGAGGCAAACATGCGCGGCAGCTCCTCGAACGCGCCCAATCCGACGCGGACATCGACGCTGCGGTTTTGGAAATTGATAAGTTGACGGCGAATCATAGCAGTCCACGCTCCAAAAGCATCTCGGCACAAAGGTAGGAAACGTCCTCGAAGGACTTGTTGCGAATATCAAGGGTAATATCGGCGGCCCGGCGATACAGCGGACGGCGATGCTCAAACAGGCGCGCAGCGTGCTCGGGCGAGCGGAAATCGGGCCGGGTATCGGAGCGGCGAATCTGGCGCAACGAGTCCTCAAAGTCGCCTTCGAGGTACACACAGGTACCCATCTCGTGCATCAGCTCAATGTTCACCGGCGTCTCGACGATGCCGCCCCCGCACGATACCAGCAGGCTGCGTTCGCTTTGAAGCGAACGGAGTGCCGAGGTCTCGAGCTCGCGAAAACGATCCTCGCCCTCGGTCTTAAATATCTCGGTCACCGACTTGCCGCATCGACGCACAACCAAACGATCGGTATCGATAAAACGCCGCTTGAACATAGTGCCCACGTTGCGCGCAAGCGTCGACTTGCCCGCGCCCAAAAAGCCGATAAAGAAGATATGGTCGCAGCCGTGTTTGATGTGCTGAGACATGGCGAAACCTATTCCTCGCAGGGAAGGTCGCGCAGGGCCCGGCGCTCAAAGATACGGAAGATCTGCGTGTACCACAGGTCCTGGGTCGCCTGCGGCTTGACCAGAATAGTGTCAACGCCGGCAAAGTTACCGCTCCACACGTCCGTGTATAGCTGGTCACCGATCAGCACGGCCTCGTCGGCCGTGGCGCCCAGACGCTTAAGACCCGCCTTCAGGGCAAACGGGGCGGGCTTCATGGCGTGGCTGATAGCCTCGAGCCCCAGCTCGCGCGCCGATGCCATGACCTGGTCGCGATGCCAGTTATTGGACACCATACACAGCTTAAAGCCCTTTTCATGGGCGGCTTCGAGCCAAGCTGAAACCGCAGCGGGAACCTGCTCGGTATCGCGCGGCACCAGGGTGTTATCGCGGTCGAGTAGAATGGCGCGCTTGCCGTCGGCCCAGAGGTTATCGAGGTCGATGCGGTCAACTGAGGCAACATATCGTTTGGGGCTAAAAATCCTCATGATCAATTCCAAGACTGTTGGTGCTCTTCGTAGGTCTTCGAGAAATACTCCTCGTCCTGTGTAATGTAGAAATACAGGTCATCAGAGTCGGTCGGTTCAAGGGTAGCCTTGAGCGCCTCGAGCGACGGAGAGCAGATGGGCGTGGGCGGCAGCCCCTCGTGCTTATAGGTGTTATACGGACTATCGCTCTGCAGGTCGTCGGCGGTAACCTCGCCGCCGGTGACATACATCATGGTCGCATCGCTATTGAGGTAACGCAGGCCATCGAGCTTGCCCGCCATACGGTTATAGAAAACCGAAGCCACATGCGCGCGCTGATCGGCGTTGAGGCCCTCGCGCTCGACGATCGAGGCAAGGTTAACGATGTCGTAATCGGACATCTCCACGCCATAGCGCTCCTTGATCTTGGCCTCGCAGCTGGCAAAGTCAAGCGACTTATACTCGGCGTTGAACTGGTCAAGCATGGCGCGAATCACATCATCGGCAGACGGGTCCTTACCCAACGAATAGGTCTTGGGGAATAGGAAGCCCTCGAGCGAATCGTTCACGGCATCTTTAAGGAAAGCGTAATCATTCACATAATTGCTCGCCTTGGCCTGGTTAAGGAAATCTTCCTTAGAAATGCTGTCGTATGCCGCGGCCACACAATCGGCGACCTGGTCGACCGTCAGGCCCTCAGGGATAGTCAGTGCATCGGAGCCCGCATTGGGGCCTTCCATGAGCTGCTGAACAACCTTGGTCGCGTCCATGAGCGTGGTAAACGAGTAGGTGCCAGGCTTAAGCGACATATCGGCATTGAGCTTTTTGACCGCCGCGTAATAATCCTTGGGGTCTTCGACGATATGGTTCTCGGAGAGAATCGAAGCGATGGCATCACCCGAGGCGCCATCGGGAATCGTAATAGTAACTTGCTGGCCAGCAGCGACTTTCGCATCCTCGCCGGCAAAGAAGCCCTTGACGGCTGGCACGACAAAGAAAACGATCGCGACAAGCGCAAGCACGGCGATGACGCCACCGATAATCATGGGCACCGGCGAGCTCTTCTTTTGGGTACCGCGACGAGCATGCGTGTTATAGCTCGAGCGCGTGGCCGGAGCTACGCCATGTGTGCCGTGAGCATGATGTGTACGCGTATGCGATTGAGGCGCCTGCGCACGCTGCGTGGGCGCCTGCTGCTTAAAGCGGGTACCGCTTGCGGGCCGGGCTGCGCGGGCAGCGGGCTGTTGGGCAGGACGCTGAGCAGATTGTGCTGCACGAGAGGAGGGCTGTGCGGGACGAGCAGCAGGCTGAGCCGCACGCTGCGTCGGTTGCATCGGACGCTGGCCGGACGATACAGGGCGCGGCGTAGGCTGCCCCTGGCGATTCGGCTGGCGGGGATCGGAAGCGCTAGGCATGCGAAACCTCCTCGTTTTTACGATCGAGCCATGTCTGCAAGAACAGGCTGGCGGCGATCATGTCAATCTTGCCCCTCATCTGCTTTTCGTTGAGTCCCTGCTCGCGCAGGATACGCTTTGCCTCTTGCGAGGACAGGCGCTCATCCTCAAACTCAAGCGGAAGATCGAGCTCTTGGGCAATCTTTTGCGCAACGGCGGCAACGCGCTCGGCCTGGGGGCCGGGCTCACCGGCCATGGTCAAGGGACGTCCGCTTACCAGGATATCGGGCTCATAGTCCTCGACCAGGTAGCGAAACGTCTTTGCCATGCCAGTGACCTCGGCAGCCGGAAGCACCTTGACAGGCATCGCCATCTTGCCATCACGGCTCGAGACGGCAATGCCAATCCTGGTCTCCCCTATGTCCAGTGCGAGCGCGACCACAGCGACTACTTAGGTTCTTAGGCGCCGAGCGCGGTCTTGGCGGCCGCGAGGGCATCGGCGATACCGGCAGCATTCTTGCCGCCAGCCTGGGCCATGTTGGGACGACCGCCACCGCGACCGTCGACCAGGCCCGCAATCTGCTTGATCACGTTGCCGGCATGGAAACCGGCCTTGACGGCGTCATCGGAGCCGGCGGCAAGCAGGGCCGGGGTGCCCTTCTCGGTCACACTGGCGACGACGCAGGCGACGGGACCGGCGACCTTCTGGTGCACGGTATCCCACACATTGCGCAGGTCGGCAGCCTCAAGGCCCTGGAGCTCAGCGACAACGAGCTTGTAGCCATTCAGCTCGACAGCGCCGTCGATGGCGCCGGAGATCGCATCAGAGGAGCCACCGGTGAGAGCCTTCTTGAGCTTGTTGGAAGTCTCGCGCAGCTCGGCCTGCAGGTTCTCCACGCGGGCGGGAACCTCGTCAACGCGGCACTTGAGCGCAGCGGCAGCGGCGTCAACGAGCGCCAGGCGGTCGGCCATGTAGTCGAGAGCACCCTTGGAGGTCACGGCCTCGATACGGCGGACGTTGGAGCCCGTGGAAGACTCGGAGATGATCTTGAACAGACCGATCTCGGCGGTGTTGGTGGCATGCGTGCCACCGCAGAGCTCGCGAGAGAACGGCTGGTCCTCGGCGCCCACGGAGACAACGCGGACGACGTCGCCGTACTTCTCGCCAAAGAGGGCGACAGCACCGGCGGCCTTGGCCTCGTCGATGCCCATGACGCGGGTCACAACCGGCTTGGAAGCGAAGATCTGCTGGTTGACCAGGTCCTCGACAGCCTTGAGCTGCTCGGAGGACAGGGCCTCGAAGTGCGTGAAGTCAAAGCGCAGGTGCTCGGGCGTCACCAACGAGCCAGCCTGGGAGACATGCTCGCCCAGAACCTGCTTAAGCGCAGCGTCGAGAAGGTGGGTGGCGGTGTGATTGCGGCGCAGGAAGCCACGGCGCTCGGCGTCGAGCGCGGCGGTCACGGTAGCACCGACGGTCAGCGTGCCCTCGGCAACGTGCGCGACGTGAGCATACAGGCCGTTGTGGTTCTTGGTGTCGGCAACGGCCAGAACAACGCCCTCGGCGGAAAGCTCGCCGGCATCGCCCTGCTGGCCACCCATCTCGGCATAGAACGGGGTGCGGTCGAGCACGACCTCAACATCCTCGCCGGCAGCAGCGGACTCGACGGACTCGCCGTTGCGCACGATGGCGACAACCTTGGCGCCCTCGATGGCGTCGTTGTCATAGCCGTCGAACTCGGTCGCGGCAACCTTGTCGGAAAGCTCGACCCACACGTCGTTAAAGCTACCCCAGGCATCGCCCTTAGCGTTGGCGCGGGCACGGGCCTTCTGGTCCTCCATGCAAGCGGTAAAGCCATCCATGTCGACGTCGTGACCGGCGGTGCCGGCGATCTCGACAGTCAGGTCAATGGGGAAACCAAAGGTGTCGTGAAGCTTAAAGGCAACATCGCCCGGAAGGACAGCGCCGTCGGCGAGCGCGGCCAGGGCCTCGTCCAGGTAAACGCGGCCGTTGTCGAGCGTCGTTGAGAAACGCTCCTCCTCGGAGGCGACGATGCCCTTAACGAGCGCGACGTTCTTGAGCAGCTCGGGATAAGCCTCGCCCATCTGAGCGTTGACCTCGTCGATAAACTTGGTCAGGAAGGCGCCCTCGATGCCCAGCAGACGACCGTGGAACACGGCACGACGGAGCAGGCGGCGCAGGACGTACTCGCGACCCTCGTTACCGGGCAGGATGCCGTCGGAGATCATAAAGTCGACGGCACGGGAGTGGTCGGCGATGATGCGCAGGGAGCGGCTGGCACCGGAGTAATCGTCGGCGTCATAGGTCTTGCCGCTGATCTTCTCACCGAGCTTGATGAGGTGCTGCATCAGATCGCCGTCGTAGTTAGCGGTCTTGTGCTGCATGATAGCGGCCATGCGCTCCAGACCCATGCCCGTATCGAGGTTGCGGTGCGGCAGCTCCGGCATGGAGCCGTCCTCCTGGCGGTCGTACTGGGTAAACACGAGGTTCCAGAACTCAAGGAAGCGGTCGCAGTCGCAGCCAGGCTTGCAGTCGGGGCTGCCGCAACCGACCTCCTCGCCCATGTCAAAGTAGATCTCGGAGCACGGACCGCAGGGGCCGGTGGGGCCAGCGGCCCAGAAGTTGTCGTCCTCGCCCAGGCGGGAGATGTGATCCTCGGCAACGCCCAGAGAGCGCCACACGTCGTGGGTCTCGTCGTCTTCGGTAAAGACGGTGAAGTACAGGCGGTCGAGCGGCAGCTTGAACTCCTTGGTGATGAGCTCAAAGGCCCAAGCGCAGGCCTGCTGCTTGGAGACGCCGCCAAAGGAGAAGTCGCCGAGCATCTCAAAGAAGGACAGGTGACGGCCGTCCTCACCGATGCAGTCGATGTCGTTGGTGCGGACACACTTCTGGCAGGAGATCGCGCCGATCTCCTTCATGGTCTTCTTGCCCTGGTAGTACTCCTTAAACTGGTTCATGCCGGCGTTGGCAAGCAGCAGCGAAGGATCGTCGGGGACGAGGGACGAAGAAGGATAGAGCTTAAGACCGCGCTCCTCAAAGAAGTTGAGGAACTTGGAGCGAATCTCGGCCGTAGTCATTGACGGGTAGTCAGCACTCATAGAGGGAATCTCCTCGGTTTCACATCGAAACAGTTCAAACGTAACGATATTACCATCCCACCGCGCAAGTGCAAAAAAGAGGGCCGGCACAATGCCGGCCCTTCAGCGAAATTGCATGTTAGCGCGTATGAATGTTAACGCGAATTACCCCGCTACTTGTCGTCATCGTCCATGGAACCGTCGATGCCGGTTTTGGTGTCGTCATCCGTGTTGGAATCGTCATCCTTGGCGAAGGGGTTCTTGAAAAAGCCTGTCGCATCGGGCTGCAGGTCCGAAAGCTTGATCCAAGGATTATCGAGGTCGGGCTTGGGCATAGCTTTAGCCTCGGGCGCAGTCTCGTTACCGATGAGCTCGGACTCATAGATGAACGTATCGTCCCCAAGCGCGTCGTAGGCGGCGACCGGGTTGCCCTCGGCATCGCGATACGGCGTGCCCTTAAACACAGCGCCGTCATAGGCCACAAGTTGGCGGCCGGTCTCATTCTCGAAGTAGTACACGAAGATACCTTTGAGGGCCGCACACAGCGGGATAGCAATAATCATGCCGATGGGGCCCATGAGTGCCGAGCCAATAACGAGCGCCGTGAGGCTCATGATGGGATGCACCTGCACCGAGCTCTGCATGACCTTAGGCGAAATCACGTTATCGGTGACGTTTTGCGCAACCATCGTCACGATGAGCGTCCATAACGCCAGCATAGGGCTGAACATAAAGCCGAGCACCGTGGCGATCGCCGCACTCACCCAGGGACCGACAACCGGAACCAGGTGCATAATGCCGGTGAAGATGGCCATGAGTGCTGCATACGGATGGCCGATGATCGTAAAACCAATAAAGGCAAGAAAACCGCCACAGATCGATGTGATGACCATGCCACGCATGTAGCCGCCGACCGAACGCGAAAGGATGGCCACCATAAAGCGGTACGAGGTCTCCTTTTCCTGCCCGATGATGGTGCAGACCTCGTGGTGCATGCGGGGATAATCGCAGGCAAGCCAGTAGGCAAGCACCAGACCCAGGAAGATGACGAACAGCTGCGAGGCCGTGTTGGTAATGAGCGGAAACACACCGCGGCCGAGCTCAGCAGCGATTTGCGAGACGTACTTGGACGCTACGGTAACCAACGAAGAAAGATTGTCGTCCAGATACTCCTTGAGCGGCGTGTTGTTGAGCGTCTTAGCGTGCGAGAGCATCTCGTTGAGATCGCCACCCGCAACACGAAGCTGCTCGGGCAGGCGGCTCAGGACTTCCATGATCTGACCAAAAAGAATCGGCGACAAGATGCAAACGACACCGACGAGCACGGCAACGACCACAATAAGCGCGACAAGCGAACCGATGCCGCGATTCACGCCATGGTGCTCGAGCCAGTTGGTGATCGGGGACATCACAAAAGCGATGATAGAACCGACGGCAAGAAACTCAATAACCGGTGCCAGGATGCCCATAAGGTTAAAGATTACGGCAGCGATGACAATGCAGCCGACGACGCCCCAAATGCGCAGCGTCAGAATGCGGGTATCGCGAAGCGTGCGGTCGATTTGTTGGGGGTGCTCACTCATGAACGAATCATCACTCCGTCGGGGTCGATCTTATCTTGAATCTTCTTAAGGGTACGGCGCAGCAGGCGCGAGACCTGCACCTGCGAGATGCCCAGCTTCTTGGCGATCTCGATCTGGGTCATGCCCTTAACGAAGCGCAACTCGATAACCTCGCGCTCGCGCGGCGAGAAATCGCGGATGGCTTCCTCGATTACCAGGCGGTCATCGGTAAAGTCGAGCTCGTTGTCGTCGTCGGCATAGCGATCGAGAATCGAAGGCGCATCATCGGAATCGGACGCACCGGGGGCCTCGATGGGCACCGAGGTGTAGGCCGAGGAGGACTCCATGGCTTCGAGCACCTCGTCGACGGTCACGTCCAGGTATTCGGCGATTTCCTCAACCTTGGGCGAACGCTGCAGCTCGTTGGTGAGCTTATCGGTAGCCTGGTTGACCTTGGCCGAGAGCTCCTGCAGGCGACGAGGCACGCGCACGCTCCAGCCCTTGTCACGGAAGTGACGCTTGATCTCGCCCAAGATGGTGGGCGTGGCAAACGTGGTGAACTCGAGTCCGCGCTCAGGGTCAAAGCGGTCGATTGCCTTGAGCAGGCCCAAATAGCCAACCTGCATCAGGTCGTCGAGCGGCTCGCCGCGATTCTTAAATTTGTTGGCAAGGAACCTTACCAGGTTCATATGGGACATGACGAGCTGCTCGCGGGCGTCCGGATCACCGGTCTCCTTGTAGCGACGAAACAGCTCGCGGGTTTTCTCCTTGTCCCAAGCGGTCTTGCCGCTCCGGGAACGTTCGGTCATATTAGATATCCGCCTTGAGATCGAGGGAAAGCGTCAGGGGCGCCGCAGTCTTTTCGTAGGAATCGCACACGCTTGCGAGGATGAGCTCGGCATACACCGCAGCCTGGTCGTTTTCATCAACCGTAGCCTGGTCTCCAAAGGTAATAGTCATGCCAACGTGAGTCTCATCAACATCGAATTTGATGGTGATGTCGTCGCAGTCGACCGCGGTGCACCCAAAGATGAAAGCCTCCTCGGCAGCCATGCGGATGTCCTCGATGCGATCGACAGACATGGAGCACAGGGCACCAACGTTAGCTGCCGTCATGCGCACAAGGCGAGCGAGACGCGGGTCGCCGGCAACGGTCAGCGTGATGGGGCAGGTTGCTTCGCTACTCATCGCAGGACTCCTCAGAGGACTCGGCGGGCGTATAGGTGTAATACTGAGCCGTCTTGGCTGCGGGCTTCTGAGCCGCATCCGCACCATCGGCGGCCTCGTCCTCGGCCTCACCGATCAGAACGCGCTCGATAGGCTGCTCGGCCTCGGCGGCGGCAGCGGCTAGCTTACGATCGGCATCGGCTGCAGGAGCCTTCACCTTATTGAAGAGCTTCTGCACGGCGCCGGCCGCAGAATCTGTCACGCTCGATACGGCATTACTGGCCTCGGCCATACTGCCCGTGACCTCGGAGATGTCGCGAACGACCGCCTCAACCTCAACGAGGTTGGACGTCAGGGCGTCAACTGCAGTCTTGCTCGACTTGAGGAGCGGCTCCATCTGGGCAAGTGCCGGCGTAAGCTCGTCAACAGCGCCATCAAGCTTTGCCACCACGGGCTGCGCCTCGGCAATCGTATTGTTGAGGTCAGTTACCGTCTTGTCGAGCGAGTCGACAACGGTGCGGGTTTTGCGCAGGGTGAGCGCAAGCTCAACGATAGCCCACACGCCGGCAACGGCGAGCAGCAGCAAGGCGATTTGAATGGGACTCATACAAGCCTCCCAAAGGAATCGAAATACAGACGTTATTCATGGTACCCCAAAGGGGACAGAAGATTCCCAAAAGCCTACTTTGGCGCCCTGCCGCTACGGTCGCGCTCGCTTTGCTCCACACGCCATTCTTCCCAACCGCGGCCGGCAGGCTGCCAAAAGGCACCACGCTCCAGGCCTTCGGGCAAATAGCGCTGGTCGACCCAACCTTCGGGATAATCGTGTGGGTACTTGTATACACCGTACTCGTCGCTGCCGGGACGGTGACGATCGCGAAGATAACTGGGCACCTCGCGCAATCCGCTACTATGGATATCGGCCAGCGCCGCATCGATCGAAGCCTCGCACGCGTTGGATTTAGGCGCCAAGCACACATAGAGTGCAGCCTGAGCCAGGTTAATTCGGCACTCGGGATAGCCAATGACCTCGGCAGACTTAAACGCGGCTTGCGCCACCAAAAGTGCCTGCGGATCGGCATTGCCAACATCCTCAGAAGCCTGAATCATAATGCGGCGGGCGATAAACTTAGGATCCTCCCCCGCGTCGATCATGCGCGCGAGCCAATAGATCGTGGCATCGGGGTCGCTGCCGCGCATGGACTTGATGAACGCACTGATAATGTCATAGTGCATGTCACCGTTTTTGTCATACGAAAAACCGCGGCGCGGGTTGGCAATCTTCACGTCATCGACGGTGATGGGATAACGCTCCCCCGCCGCCGGCGCTGGCGTCCCTTCGGTATCGGGACGCGTGACGGCAATCTCGCTCGCCAGCTCGAGCGTCGTCAGGGCAGAGCGCGCATCACCCGCGGCCAGCGTGCAGATAGTCTTGACCGTATCATCATCGGCAGAAAACTTTCCGTTCAAGCCCTGTGGTGCCTCGAGCGCACGCTCAATAAGCGTGGCGATATCCTCATCCTTCAGATGTTCAAGCTCCACCACGCGTCCGCGCGACAACAGTGCCGAATTGACCTCGAAGTACGGGTTCTCGGTCGTGGCGCCGATCATAATGACGGTACGGTTCTCAACCGCATGCAGCAACGCATCCTGTTGCGACTTCGAAAAGCGATGAATCTCGTCGATGAATAGAATGGTGCGACGGTCGTAGGTATTCAGGCGCGTCTTGGCCTCGTCAATCACGCGGCGCAAGTCCTTCACGGTGCCCGTCACGGCGCTGACCTCGACAAACTCGCTCTTGGTATGGTTGGCGATAATGTGGGCCAGCGTCGTCTTGCCCGTACCGGCCGGCCCGTACAGAATCACGCTCGACAGCACGTCGTGCTCGATCGCGGCACGCAACCATGAGCCCTTGCCGACGGCCTTTTGCTGGCCCACATACTCATCGAGCGAATTGGGGCGCATGCGAACCGCAAGCGGCGCATTCTGAAAGGAACGCTCGCGCGTCGAAACAGAAAAAAGGTCGTCCATAGCCATCCCGTGCATCATTCAAAAACGTTTTCCACTAACAGTATACCGAATTTATACGAACTACCGTTCGTTAATATAGGTACGGTGCGGAAACTTTAGACCCGGGAACAGCTTGCTCGTCAGCTCGCAGAAATAACCGTCCGTCATGCTCGCGATATAATCCACCACGGCTTGGTCCTTGTCGTCCTGCCAGGCATAGGCGCGATCGTAGTAGGAAAGCTGCTGCTCAATGCGCGAAATATGGTGCTTAAAGATGTAAGAGGACTCGTCGCCACTGTTTAGATCCCACAGGCAACGGTCGTAGAGCTTTACGAACGCCTCGCGCAGCTCCGCCTCGGAATCGCCTTCGATACCGCCCTTGCTATAGATCTTCTCGTAGTTCTCGTGCTTGGCTCGGCGAATTTCCTCAAACAGGTCCTCGCTCATCTCGATACGCGGCTTACCATAGCTGTGCTCAACGATATCGATGGAGGCATGCGTTAGGATCCAACTGTTGTAGGCGCCGCCCCGGCCATCATCAAAAGCGTCGGGCGAAAGCAGGCCCGCCGCGATCGCATCCTGACGGTCACGACCGACGTAGGCAAGAATATCCGAGATGCGAACGACGCAGCCCTCGAGCGTCATGGGACGCAGGTGCCCAATGGCGCCATAGCCCGTGGCGATGCAGTCCTCGACCGCCTGATCGAACTGGTCAAAGGAGCCCATATCCGACAATTCAAACACGCGCTGCTCGTACTCGCCGTTATGGCATAGCACGCCGTCGAGCGTCTGGAGTGACACGTTGCGGCCGTACAGCGCGTCGAGCACGCGGACCGACTGCACGTTATGGAAAAAATAACGCCCCGTACGCTCATGATAGATATCGTTGAGGAAGCGCTCGCCGGCATGGCCGAAAGGCGTGTGTCCCAAGTCGTGGCCCAGGCCAATCGCCTCGATCAGATCGCAATTGAGCCCCAGGGCGCGACCGATATCGCGCGCAATGCGGGAGACAAGCTGCACGTGCAAACCGCGGCGTGACAGATCGTCATTGCTACGGAAGCTAAAGACCTGCGTTTTGCCTGCATAACGGGTGTACGCCGGAAGATGAAGTATCTTTTCGGTATCGCGCATAAACGCCGGACGCATAAGCGTGCCTTTGTCGGAGGCGCGATCAATACGACGAATGACCTGATCGTCGTTGCAACGATACGGGTTAACATAGCCCGAAGCACGATCGGTGGCAATGCGCTCGAAAAGTTCGGGCGACAACGCCGAGGGAATACGGTCCATGCGCGCCTTAATGACGGCCGTTTCTTGATTAGTTGCCATGGCATGCTCCTTAAGAAGGATGCGCAATCGGTTACAAAGTGCAGCCCACAACCTCGATTATGGCAAAAATCGGCACCAAAAACGGGAGCAATGGCAGGGAGCGCGATTTTGTGATGAGGCAGGAGAGGGCAAGGACCAGGAGCGCGGCGGCAAATGCCACGATGCCACCCATAGGGTCGAGCGTGCAAAGCGCGAAGAGTGCCTTGGCATCTCCCATGCCGATGCCCGGGATTTGGCGAAGACGACGCCAGAGGGACTCAGTCAGAACGAGGGCAAGATACACGATGACGGCAAGACCTGCGTGGTCAAGCGTTGTGTTCAAACCGAGGTCGAGCCAAACGCCCGCAAACGCCGCCACGGCGCACGCGCCAGCAAGCTCATTGGGAAACCGCCGCTCACGGGCATCAACCACCGCACCGGCAAAGACGCAGATCCAAAAGGGAATATAGACCATTGAACACCTCCCGGGGCAGTCACTCAAAAGCAGAAACCACCACAAAGGTGCCTGTCCCCTTCGTGGTGGTTCTGGTCGTGGTTACTTGGCGCCCTGCATGACCTCGTCGAGGGTAACATTAACGGCGTGCTGCGTGGGCACCCAGTCGACCTTCAGGAACAGCGCGGCAACCGTGATGGGGATATAGCTGAACATAAAGATCGGGAAGGTAAACAGGTTGGTCACCAGGCGCCACTTTTGCGCGCAATGGATGTGCTTGTACTCGAAGATAGTCGTGAGCAGCGCCAGGATAAAGAAGGTCTGATACATCATGACGAAGGTCATGATGAGCGAAGCGGCACACGCCTGCATCTCGACCTCGGTAGCCAAAAAGCCATGCGAAAGACCACCGACGATTAGGAACGTGGCGTTGGCGAGCATCGAAATCAGCGATAACAGCATACCAGGGGCAATCGTCATAAACATGTCGTAGGCGGCAAAACGATGATAGCGGAAGGTCGACTTGACCAGATGCTTACCGTAGGTAAAGAACACCTGGTAGAAACCCTTAGTCCAACGCATACGTTGCTTCCAGGACGCCTTAAACGTCACGGGCTGCTCGTCAAAGAACTCCGCCGGCGCATAGCCAATACGAATGCCGTGAATAGCGCAGAACGTGGTGAACTGAATATCCTCGGTCAGCGTATGGAACTGCCAGCCGTGCATGCCCTCAATAACGCTAGCCGAGATAAGGTAGCCCGAACCCGATACGGCGCAGGACGTCTTGCAGATGTTGCGCGCGTTGTTGAGAAAACGCGCCTCGCGCAGATACCAAGTGGCATTCGCTGCCGAGATCCACGAGCTTCCGAAGTTCTTGGAGTTACGATAGCTCGTGACCACATGGAAGCCCTGGTCAAAGGCATCATTCATCTTGGACACGTAATCGCGGGCGATAACATTATCGGCATCGAAGATAAAGTAACCTTCAAAGGTGTCGGGATACTCGTTAAGGATACGGTCGAAACCAAAGTCCATGACCCAGCTCTTGCCTTTACGGGCCAGGTCGTTTCGCTCGTACACGACAGCGCCCGCCTCGCGCGCGAGCTGCGCGGTGTTATCGGTGCAGGCATCGGCGACGACAAAGACCTCGATGAGCTCGGACGGATAATCCTGGTCCTTGATGGAGCGAACGAGGTTGGCGATAACGGCCTCCTCGTTGTGTGCTGCAATAAAGAAGGCATACCGGTGGAGCTTTTTGGCCTTGGGAGGCGCGACCTCGCCGCGGAGAGCACCGATGACAAAGAAGACCACCTGGTACAAGAAGCAGACCGTGAGCAGCGTGACGACAATCTGGTTGAAGATCACGATGGGTGTGTTGGTTTGTAAAAAGGCGAGCATGCAGGCTCCCAGGAACGCATTACGTAAACAACCGTATATCTTACCGCAGGCTAGGGGCGTTCAAGAAACCACCTAATACCGACTAGGCTTCGAGAAGACCGAGCTGAGGAACGATCTCGTCGCCGGCAGCGGTGCGACCAAGCGAGCGCGGGGCCAGGTCGTCAAGAACCGCAGCGAGATCCCACGGCAGCTCGTCGCGGCACTCAATGCGCTCCCCCGTCACGGGATGGTCGAATGCGACGCGCCAGGAATGAAGGAATTGCCTGGTCAGCCCCTGATCGGCGCGTGCATCGCACTTGCCGTAGAGTGGATCGCCCACGCAGGCGTGGTTGATATGGCGCATATGCACGCGTATCTGATGCGTGCGGCCCGTAAACAGGTGGCACTCGACGAGCGTATAGCCGTCGTCAAAACGCGTGGAATCGAAGCGCTCGAGGACCTTAAAGGTCGTAATGGCCTGGCGCGCGAAAGGATCGTCCGAAACCGCCATCTTGACACGGTCACGCGTAGAACGGGCAATGCCGGTGTTAATGGTGCCCTCATCCATAGCGATATGTCCGTGAACGAGCGTAATATAGCGGCGGTCGAGCGTGCGCGTACGGATAAGATTTTGGAGCGCGCGCTGGGTGTCGTCGTCCTTCGCCGCAAGCATAAGGCCCGAAGTGTCGCGATCCAGACGATGCACGATGCCGGGGCGATCCTCGCCCTGCACGGTGCCCAGATGGTCAATACCGCAGTGATAGACCAGGGCATTCGCGAGCGTACCGCTCTCATGACCATGCGCAGGATGGCACACCAGGCCGCGCTGCTTGGAGAGCACGATAAGGTAGTCGTCCTCGTAGCGAATATCGAGGGGAATGGCCTCGGGAATCACGTCGGTCGGGTCGTGCGGCTCGGGCAAATCGACCGAAATACGGTCGCCGGCTCGCACGGCATACTTTTTGGACAGGCAGGTCTCGCCGTTGACGGCAACGGCGCCGCCCTCAATCAGATGCGCGCAGGCAGAGCGTGTGGGACAGCCGTCGTTGGCACCTAGATAGGCGTCAAGACGCTGAGCAGCGGCATCATCGGCAACAAGGATATGGATGTCGGCCATTAGCGCTCATTCCTTTCGCGAATCTTGCGGGCACGCTCCCCACGCTGCTTGGCTTTGCGCTTGGCGCGGGCCTCGTCACGGGCGTTAAGCTCGGCGGTCGCATCGACCTCACGGGCCGCGGGGCTCAAGAACATGTAGCCAAAGAGGGCGAGCACGACGCCCACGGTAATGCCGATATCGGCAACATTGAAGACGGGGAAGTCGATGAAGGTGGTGGCAATAAAATCGGTCACAAAGCCAAAAGCCAGACGGTCGATCGCATTGCCAATGGCGCCGCCCACGACCATAGCCATGCCCACAACCTCAAAGCGAGCAAGCTGGGGCGCGCGAAGCAAGTACACCGCGATCGCAACGATAACGACAAACGCCAGCACGGCAAACGCGAGGCCATGTCCCTCGCCCATGCTAAAGGCAGCACCGATGTTACGCACGAAAAGGAAGTCGATCACACCGGGGATAATAGTCACATGCAGAGCATCGCCGACGGCACGAACCGCAAGCTTGGTCAGCTGGTCAACAAGCAGCACGGCCAACGCCACGCTACCAGCAACACCCAACCGCCAACGCAAAGGCGGCGTCATATCCGCACCACGACCCAAAGAAATCCCCTACCCTCAGATAATCAAATGCCGTTTAACGCAAATAACCATCTTATATTGCCACACGCAGAGCGCACGACACATTCGTTAACGTCAGATAAATAACCAGCATAAAAGAAAGCGGCATTCCGGATAACGGAATGTCGCTTTTCTTCAGCGGAGCAAATGGGCCGAAGGCGTCAAATTCTCCCTATAACTAAAATGCCGAGTTACCGTGCCTTAAAGGGCATTCGCACACCTCTTGCAAATGTGAACGTGGCCGTTGTACTCGCCGACGGTGGTGCGGTAGTTCCAGCAACGGTCGCAGCACTCGCCCTCGGCAGCATCGATGGCAACAGAAAGCTCCTCGCCCTGGGTAAGCTCAACATCGGAGACGATGTAGAACTCGGCCAGGTCGACGGCCTTGTCGCCGGTCAGCAGCGCATACATTTCGGCGGGAACGACCGCCTTGACGCGGACCTGCTGGCTCTTGGTGAAGGTGCCGGCGGAGCGGGCATCCTCAAGGGCCTTGGTCACGACGCTGCGGAGCTCGAGTGAAGCCTCGAGCACGCCCTCAAACTCGTTGGCCTCGTCGACCGTGATGGGCGACTTGTACCAATCGAGCAGCGCGGCGTACTTCTGGTGATCGACGCAGCCGGCGGGCGCATAGGCCATGGCCTCGTCGACCGTGTAGGACAAGATCGGCTGCAGGTCGCGCATGAGCATCGAGAAAAGCTCAGCCAGCACGGTCTGGGCGCTGCGACGCTCGAGCGAACCGGGCTTCTCGCAGTACAGACGGTCCTTCAGGGCGTCGAGATACACGTTGGAGAGCTCGGTAACCACAAAGTCGTAAAGCGCACGGTAGGCGCGCGGGAACTCGTAGCTGGCGTAGGCATCGTCGACCTCGGCCTGGACCTGGGTCAGGCGGGCGACCATGAGCTTGTCGAGCGGCAGCAGGTCGGCAAAGGCGACGCCGTCGGTCTCGGGCTCAAACTGACCCTCGAGCTCGGAGAGCAGGAAGCGCAGCGTGTTGCGGAAACGACGGTAGGCATCGGACGTACGAGCGAGAATCTCGTGGTCGATGGAGACGTCGGAGCTGGTATCGACGGAGGCGACCCACAGACGGATGATGTCGGCACCCATCTCGTCGCAGACCTTGTTGGGGTCGATGACGTTGCCGAGTGACTTAGACATCTTACGGCCCTGGCCGTCGAGGGTGAAGCCCTGCGAGACGACCGCCTTGTACGGAGCGTGGCCGTTGGCGCCCACCGAGGTGAGCAGTGAGCTCTGGAACCAACCGCGGTGCTGGTCAGAGCCCTCGAGGTAGACGTCCGCCGGGTACTCCAGCTCGGGACGGTACTCGCAGACGGCCTTCCAAGACACGCCGGAGTCCCACCACACGTCAAGGATGTCCTTATCAGCCTTGAGGTGATGGCCACCGCACTTGGGGCAGACGCAGGCCTCGCCCAGATAGCTCTCAGGAGCGTCGGTGAACCAGGCGTCGGAGCCCTTCTCGTGGAAGAGCTTGATGACGGCGTCGAGCGTGGCGTCGTTCATGACCTTCTCGCCGCAGTCGGCGCAGGTGTAGCTGGGGATAGGCACACCCCAGTTGCGCTGACGGCTGATGCACCAGTCGGGACGCTGCTCGACCATGGCGCCAATGCGGTTGGCGGCGTGGGCCGGATACCACTTGACGTTCTGGCGGACCTCTTTGCCAGCCTGCTCGCGCAAGCCGGTCTTGTCCATCGAGACGAACCACTGGTCGGTAGCACGGAAGAGCACCGGGTGCTTGCAGCGCCAGCAGTGCGGATAGCTGTGCGTGATCTTCTTCTCGAGGACCAGGGTGCCACGCTCGCGCAGGAACTCGATGATGTGCGGGTTGGCCTCATCGGTGTCCATACCGCTGAAGGGGCCGCCGGTGCCAAACTCCTCGCCGGTGTAGAACTTGCCGTCGTCATCGACCGGCATGCAGATGTCGGTGATACCATCCTTGAGGCAGGCAAAGTAGTCGTCGACGCCATGACCGGGCGAGTTGTGGACGATACCAGTACCGTCATCGACACCGACGTAATCGGCCAGCAGCGCCACGCCCTCAACGCCGTCAAAGATCGGCTGCTTGTAGTGGATGTGGTGGAAGGTCTCGGCGGGAACCACATAGGGCTTGCCGTCGACCATAACCGGGGTGTACTCCCAGCCAAACTCCTCGCAGCACTTGGGAGCCAGGTCCTCGAGCATGACCTCGGCACGGCCCTCGTGCTCAACGGCGACATAGGCGGCGCCGGGCTTAAGGGAAACGGCCTGGTCGGAGGGGATGGTCCACGGCGTGGTCGTCCAGATGATGAAGTCGACCGGGCCGTCGAAGTCCTCGAGGCCGGCGGGCTTGGAAGTCATCTCAAAGCGCACGAAGATGGACGGGCTCGTCTCGTCGGAGTACTCAATCTCGGCCTCGGCCAGCGCGGTGTGGCAGTGCTTGCACCAGTGAACCGGCTTGTGGCCGCGATAGATCATACCCTTATCGAACATGGCCTTGAAGACCTCGATGTCGGCGGCGTCATGCTGGTGATAGAGCGTCAGGTAGGGATTGTCCCAGTCGCCGAGCACACCCAGACGACGGAAGCCGGCCTTCTGCAGCTCGATGTTCTCGACAGCGAACTTGTTGCAGAGCTCACGGATCTTAGCCGTGGAGGTCTGGTTGAACTTCTCGGTGCCGAGCTTCTCCTCGACCTTGTGCTCAATCGGCTGACCGTGGCAGTCCCAACCGGGGACATAGGGAACCTCATAGCCCTGCATCATCCAGTAACGGTTGATCATGTCCTTGGAGATCTTGTTCATGGCATGGCCGATGTGGATCGGGCCGTTGGCGTACGGAGGACCGTCGTGCAGCACGAACTTCTTGTGACCCTCGTTCTTCTTCAGAACCTGCTCGTAGACCTTGTTGTCCTGCCAGTCCTTGAGCCGCTTGGGCTCGGACTTGGAAAGACCGGCACGCATGGGAAAACCGGTCTTGGGCAGATTCATCGTCTGCTTGTACTCGTTTGCCACGGTACCCCTTTCTTGTCATGGGCGCACACGCCCGTTGGGCACCAAAAAAAGCGCCCGTCCCTACAAGCTGGGACGAAGCGCCACAAACGGGCTGCACGCCCGCAAAAGCTCTTCGCTTAACCACCCAGCTTAGATGCCCTCGCCCGCGTATTCGCGCGCTCGCATCCGTTACTCGGCTGGTCTGTATCGACGACCATCTCGGCGATGTCTACTAAGACGAACCTGCGCGGCACGTCCGTTGGGACCGCAGCTCCGGGGTGATTTTCATCGGTCGCATGCACGGGTTCTCAGCGCTCCCCGCTCTCTGTAGCATGCGGACGGCCGACTACTCGTCCCCATCAACGCTTATGCGCTGTATGGTAGCACGGTCAACGCCGGCAAAAAACCCTCAACACTGGTTTTATACGTTCGAAATTTCTCGCGGCAGTGAGCCTTCTCTTGGAGCAAAATACCTGAAAGCACTTTATCTAACGAAAGAAGGCTGCTATGCGCACGATTGGAATGAGCGACTACACCGTCGGCGAGGACTGCTTTGACGAGCTGCCCGGCGCACTGGACGAGTACGGAGCGACCAAGGTCGCGATTATCGGTGGTAAACGAGCACTGGCAGCGGCGCTTCCCGGTATCGAAGCGGCGCTGGAGGGCACCGACGTCGAGATTCTGGAGACGCGCGTCTACGGCACCAACAGTACGCGCGCCAATATCGCCAAGGTTGTGAACTCCCCTGCCTGCCAAGAAGCCGATGTGCTCATCGCATGCGGCGGCGGCAAGGCGCTCGACACCGTCAAGACAGCGGCCATCGAGCTCAAGAAGATCGTCTTTACGGTACCGACGATCTGCTCCAACTGCTCGGCCGCGACCGCCATTGCCGTTGTCTACAACGACGACGGCTCGCTCGAGGGCTATTCGTACCCAAACCGCCCCGCGCACATCTTCATCAACCCCAAGATCATCGCCGAGGCTCCGGCGGAGTACTTCTGGGCGGGCGTGGGCGATGCCCTGTCCAAGCAGCCCGAGGTCGAGTACGCCACGAGCGCCGGCAACCTGGAGCACACCGCAGGTCTTGGCCTGGCGCTCGCACACACCTGCTCCGAGCCGCTGTTTACCTATGGCGTGCAGGGTCTTGAGGACGTTCGCCAGAACCTGTCGACCGAAGCCGTCAAGCAGATCGCGCTCGACATCGTGGTCAACACGGGCTATGTCTCCAACCTGACTAACCAAAACGATTACTACTACAACTCGAGCGTGGCGCATGCGTTCTACAACGCCACGTGCAGCATCCCGCGCGAGGGCTCCTACCTGCACGGCGAGGTCGTGAGCCTGGGCGTGCTCGTGCTGTTTGCCTATACGGGCGATACCGAGAACCTTGAGCGCTACGCCGCCTTTAACAAGCAGATGGGGCTGCCCGTGACGCTTGAGCAGGTCGGCCTTTCCGAGGCCGACATCCCCGCCCTGTGCGAGTTCGCGCACGCCACCAACGAGTGGAAGCAGGGAAACCCCGAGCCCTTCACCGACGAAAAGTTCGCCGCCGCCATCAAGGCTGCCGACGCTTACGGCCACACGCTCTAGGACTGGCCCAAAACCACCACAAAGGGGACAGGCACCTTTCTGGTGGTTTTTTATTGCTCCAGCATTCAGTTCGTACTCGAACCCGATTCTTTACGAGAAAGGGTTCGGGTACGTTTTTTGTTTATCGGAAATTCTGCGGAAGGACTACTCGGAACGGTAAACAGGAACGAACAGAGGCAGGGTATCATCGTGGTGATGGTATCCTGCCTTTTGTTTTGCGGGATCAAGGTCGCTTTATGCGAACTTGATCGCCACTTATATGGCGCATTGATGGCAATTGCTTCGTACGTGCATACCGGGAGCCTGTACACCTCTGGCAAGGCATAACACACTAGACTTTGTTCCAAAGTCCGTGTGCTAAGGGGGCAGGCCCCTTAGAATTCCTGTGGAGTGTGTACACACGTACGCAGGAAAACGGCAAAATTTCGCTATATCAGGGCGTTCTTTCATTGGAGAGTATGGTATACACGGCTTAGTTCAACAAATAAGAATTTAGATATAAAGGAGAATATTGATGAAACTGTTTTTATGTTCTCACTTTTCAAGTGTAGGAAGTCTGATAAAGGAAGAAATTGAAAATAAAAGAGTCGCATTTATTTCAACAGCTTCGCTGCGTGAAGGCTACACCGGTTATGTCGGCTCGGCTCGAAAATTATTCAAAAAGTTGGGAGCAATCGTAACTGAAATTGATATTTCAACGGAGGCTTATTCAACGATACAGTCTCTTTTTGAAGATGCGGATGTGATCTATTTTACCGGCGGAAATTCTTTTTTCCTTATAGACCAGCTCCGTAAAACGGGAACGGATGAGCTGTTGAAGAAAGAATTGGCAAAGGGAAAACTGATGATTGGTGAATCGGCAGGTGCGATTGTATGCGCTCCAAGCATCCAATATATCGAGCAAATGGATGAAAAGCCGGAGGACTACTCACAGGAAGATGATGCAGGGCTTGATTTGATTGATTTCTATATAGTTCCGCATTATCTTACAGCACCATTTAAGAAAGCTACCGAGAAAATAATGACTGAGTTTTCGGATTTGAATCTATGCCCAATTAACAACCGTCAGGGAATTGTAATTGATGGTGAAGGTTCAAAGGTTATTTGCAAAGACTAATTTGATAATTCCAGTTTGCTGTACTCGTTCCTAGCAGGGTTTGGGGCGGGCAAGCCCCAACAAGAAGCTGTCCCAAAGGGGCAGGAATGGGAACTGCGGACGATTTCTTGGACCGTTACGCGGCCCTTCCCAGCGCGGAGCGGAACTCGGCCGGCGAGCGGCCACCGAGCGCATCGCTGCGCCTCTCCGTATTGTATCGGCCGATCCAGCCCCCGAGCTCCTCGATGAAGCGGGCGGGGTCCAGTCCGACCAGTCCCTGCCATGCCAGAACTCCTTCTTGAGCAGGCCGAAGAAGCCCTCCATCGCCGCGTTGTCCGGGCTGCAGCCCTTGGCGGACTGGATTGGCTACACTGATGTGGACAGTTCCGGGGGGCGCAAGAGACGAGAGGACCGTGTACGCGTTCCTGCGCGAGGGCCGCGGGGAGGGGCTGCCTGGGTGCGGCGCCTGTCAACTCGGTCTACGTCCTTGATGACCGGGTCGTACTCAATATCAACTTCACGGATGATGCCAAAACGGTCACCCGTGAGGAAGTGTTGGGTTCGAGTGCTATGGACAATGTTCCAGCATGCTGGGATCGAACTCGCTAGCCGGAATCACACGGTACCCGTGGCGCAGCAGCAGGTCGACAAAAATACCGTTGCCCACGGTGAGCGTACCGCTAAAGGTGCCATCGTAGACGCGACCCGCACCGCACGAGGGGCTACGATCCTGCAAGACGCACGCAGCGATCTCGGACGGGCCGCCTGCCTGCTCACACATATCGAGCGCACGTTGGGCACCCAGGCGAAACTCGCGATCGACTGAGACGCCCTCGCAGGTACGGACCTCGCCGCTCACAATCTCGGACGGCTTGCGCGGTGTGGGAAGGCCGCCAAAGACCTCCGGGCATACCAACAGGACCTCGATCCCCGTGCGCTCGCAAGCCTCAACCAGCTCGCGATGGTAATTGTCGAGCCCGTTATACTTGCAGCTCTCGCCCATCAAGCAGGCACTTACCACGATCTTCATATAACAACTCTCCTCACGCAAAATCGCCCCATTTGAGATGGACACTCAAATGGGGCGATTGACACAGCGCAACTAGTGTTACTGCTGCTTTGGCATCAGCGGATTCTCGCGCGTGAGAAGATTCATAAACTCCTCGCCCGTGATCGTCTCCTTCTTGTACAGATAACGAGCCAGCTCGTGGAGCTTAAACTTGTTCTCCTTGAGGATCTGCAGGGCACGATCGTGCGCATCCTCAATCAGCTTGGCGACAATCGCGTCCACACGCTCCGCCGTACCGGGAGCGCAGGTAAGCGACGTGTCCTGGTTGAGGTACGCATTCTGGACGGTACCGAGCGCCATCATGCCAAACTCATCGGACATACCAAAGCGCGTCACCATGTTACGGGCGAGCTTGGTGGCCTGCTCGATGTCGTTGGCCGCGCCGGTCGTCATCTCACCAAAGATGAGCTCCTCGGCAGCACGGCCACCGCAATAGACGGCGAGCTTGTCCAGCACCTCCTGGCGCGTGGTCAGGAAGCGCTCGTCCTCCTCGACCTGCATGGTGTAGCCCAGAGCGCCGCTCGTACGGGGAACGATCGTGATCTTGGTAACCGGTGCCGAGCCCTTCTGGCGTGCGGCAACGATGGCGTGGCCGATCTCGTGGTAGGAGACGACCTGCTTCTCGTGGTCGGACAGCACCGTGGACTTACGCTGCTGGCCGGCGATGACGACCTCCACCGACTCCTCAAAGTCATCCTGAGTCGCGCGTTTGCGACCCTCGCGGACGGCGCGCAGGGCGCCCTCGTTGATGATGTTGGCCAGATCGGCACCCGAAGCACCGGGCGTGGCGCGGGCGATCGCGGTCAGATCGATCGGGGGCTGCGTCTTAACGCTCTTGGCGTGCAGCTCGAGGATGTTCTTGCGGCCGGTCAGGTCGGGCAGCTCAACGGGGATGCGGCGGTCAAAGCGGCCGGGGCGCAGCAGGGCCGGATCAAGGCTGTCGGGACGGTTGGTCGCAGCGAGGACGACGATACCCTTGTGGTTATCGAATCCATCCATCTCGGTCAGCAGCTGATTGAGCGTCTGCTCGCGCTCGTCGTTGCCACTAAAGCCGCCGCCATCGCGCTTCTTACCGATGGTATCGATCTCGTCGATAAAGACGATGCACGGGGCCTTTTCCTTGGCCTGCTTAAACAGGTCGCGAACCTTAGCGGCGCCGCGGCCGACAAACATCTCAACAAACTCAGAACCAGAAATACTAAAGAACGGCACGCCCGCCTCGCCGGCCACAGCCTTGGCGAGCAGGGTTTTACCGGTACCCGGAGGGCCGACAAGGAGAGCGCCGCGTGGCAGTTTGGCGCCGATCTCCTCGTAGCGCTGCGGCTTCTCCAGAAAGTCGACGACCTCCTTGAGGGACTCCTTGGCCTCTTCCTGGCCGGCGACATCCTTAAAGGTCACGCCCACGTCCTTGGAGGCGATCACGCGCGCGCCGGACTTGCCCAGTCCACCGCCGCCAAAACCACCGCCGCCAAAGTTCATCGACGGACCGTCATCACCCATGGCCTTCTTCATGCGGCGGTTGAGCCACCAGCCAATCAGGAAGAAAATCACCATGGGAAGAATGAGGGTGAGCAGGTAGTAGGTCATCAGGCCCGAGTTCTTATCGGGAACGACCGACTCAAGCGAAGCACCGGACTCAAGCACGCGATCGGTAAAGCCCGCGTCATTCGGCACACCGGTCGTCTTGTAGGCGATATTCTCGTCCTCGCCCTTCTTGGTGTAATAAATCGTGTAATCGTCCGTGTTGTACTCGACCTTGTCGACGCTCTTCTTATCGAGCGCTTTGACAAACGTCGAGTAATCGGTCTTCGTAATCTGCTGCGTGTGACCGATGTTGGGGAACAGAACGGTCGAGAGCACGAGGTAGACGACGAAGGCGATGAGCACGTAGAGGATCATATTCCGTCTACGTTTATTGTCATCCATCTCCATCTGCTTGAACTCCATCTACTGGGGTTGATAATGTTTTCTAGAATACCCAACCCGGACGGCGATAAACCGACGCCGGGCACGAAAGGACAGAGATGGCATCACTGGGAGTCGGCAAGGTTCAAATCTATACGGGCGACGGCAAGGGCAAGACGACGGCTGCGCTGGGGCTCGCGCTGCGCGCCACGGGCTATGGACTTAACGTACTCATGCTTCAGTTTGCCAAGAAGCTGCACTGCGCCGAACATGACGCAGCTCCTCGATTGGGGCTACGCATCGTACAAGCCAACCGCGACACACCCGAAGCCTGCGCTGCACAGATCATGGAGCTGGCGCGCGAGCAGATATCACAGGTCGACGTTCTGATTTTGGATGAACTCGGCGAGGCCATGCGACGGGGCTTTGTGACGCGCGAAGATGTCGAAGCGTTGATCGCGATGAAACCAACCACCACGGAGCTCGTGCTCACCGGCCGCGGCCTGCTGCCCCTCGCCGACCTTGCCGACCTAGTTACCGAAATGCGCCCCGTCAAACACTACTTCGACGAAGGCCTCCTAGCCCGCCAAGGCATCGAATACTAAATGATCCGAAGGGGACGGAGGAAAACGGATCATTAGGCGGTGGCGCGGCCGAGCCAGTTGCCGCTGTGGTGGTAGATGGTAAACATCGTGGCCGTGATGAGCCAGGTTACGGGGTAAACCAGCAGCAGGTGCTCAAGCGACGGATCGAACGGCATAATCGCAAACACCCAGATCACCCTGAGCACGACGGTGCCAAAAATCGTGAGCAGCATGGGCTGCAAGCTCACGCCGGCGCCGCGAATGGAGCCCGACGCATTTTCGATAATCGAGAAGATCGCGTAGAACGGCGCGATGAAATGAAGAATCGTCGTGGTGTACGCCGAAATCGAAGCATCGTCGACAAACAGACGCGACAACGGGCCCGAGAACACCATCAGCACGGCAGAGAGGCCACCGATCAGCGCAAACGAAAGCACGAGCGACGTGTGGTAGCCCTTGCGCATGCGCTCGTAATTACGCGCGCCAAAGTTCTGCGCCGAGAACGTAGTGATCGATACGCCGAGCGCCTCGGTCACCATCCAGATAATGCCATCCAGGCGCCCAGATAGACCCCATGCCGTGGTGACATCGGCACCAAACGAGTTGACCGACATCTGGATCAGCACGTTCGAGATCGAATAGGCAGCCGATTGAAAACCGAGTGGCAGACCGCACGAGATCATACTCTTACAAATACCGCGATCGATGCCGAGCTTAGACAGCGAAAGACGCCATGCACCCGGAGCGCGCATCATGCGCAACACGATCATCGTTGCATTGGAGCAAATGGTCAGCGCTACCGCGATGCCGCAGCCCAGCGCCTCCATATGCAACACAGCAACAAAGATGATATCCAGCACCACGTTAACAAGGCAGCCAGAGGCAATGATCACAGCGGGACCGCGCGTATCCCCCACGGCACGCAGCAGTGCGGTTCCCATATTAAGCAGCAGCGCCGCAACCATGGCGGCAAAATAGCAACGAGCATAGGCCACGCCCTCGGCCAATAGTTCATGCGGCGTGTTCATAAGTACCAGCATGGGCTCAACGAACACTATGCCAAGAATCGAGAAAACGATACCGCCCACCAGCGCGAGCGTCATGGCCGTATGGACCGAACGACTCAATCGCTCATCATCGTGCCGACCAAAATACTGACCGGTAATGACCGCGCAGCCAGCGCCAACGCCAACGCAAAAGCCAATGCAGAGCTCGGTGAGCACCATCGTGGCTTGAATGCCACCCAGCGCGAGCTTGCCGCCAAACTGGCCGACGATATACGTACCAATAAGCGTGTAAGCCTGCTGAAAAAACGAGCTAAAGAAGATAGGGACGCACAGCGACAGCAGCTGTTGCCAAATGACACCCTGCGTTACATCGATAGCCGTAGATTTCTTAGCCACACGCCCTCCCCACCAGCGTACGTCAAACAACAAAACGGCAATTTAAGACCAAAGCCAATACCAGCTTAGCACCGACCGACGTCGGCCGAAACGCCCCGAACCAGAGCCCGGTGCTAACTATCTGCCTAGTGATACAGCCCCGGCTGGTAGTGGTACTCGTTGCTCACATGCGGGCACAGCTGCCAAAAGGCAACAGCGCTTGCCGCGGCCACGTTGAGTGAATCGACCCCATGTGCCATCGGAATACGCACGGCGCGGTCGCAGCCTGCAATGGTCTTGGCGCCCAAGCCAGCACCCTCGGTGCCCATAAAGATTGCCAGGCGGTCAATCTCCTGGAGCGCGGGATCGTCCAGCGACACCGAATCATCCGTCAACGCCATAGCGGCACACGAAAAGCCGGCATCGTGTAGCGCCGCCAGCCCATCATGCGGCCATACGCGCGCTTCGCTGCCAATGCGTGTCCAGGGCACCTGGAACACCGTGCCCATGCTCACGCGGGCCGAGCGACGGTACAGCGGATCGCAGCACGTAGGGCTCACCAAAATGCCATCGACGTTCAGCGCAGCCGCCGAGCGGAAAATCGCGCCGACGTTGGTGTGGTCGACAATGCCCTCGAGCACGCACACGCGCACCGGGCGTTCCCCCGCCGCATCGACGACGCCACCCAAGAACTCGGCTACCGGAATCTGACGTGGACGACGGAATGCCGCGAGCGCACCGCGCGTCACATTGAAGCCCGTCAGCTGCTCCATAAGCTCCATGGAGGCAACGAACACAGGAACCGGACCCGCGCCCTCGCGCACAATCAGGCGCTCAAACAGCGGCATCATCTGGTCGAGCCAGCGCTCGCCCAGAAGAAAGCTCACCGGCTGGTATCCGGCGCGAACCGCACGCTCGATGACCTTGGCACTCTCGGCGATAAAAATGCCCTTCTGCGGCTCCAGCACGCAGCGAAGCTCACGCTCGGTCAGTCGCACGTAGGCATCGAGCCGCTCGTCCTCGAGCGAATCGATTCGCAGCACCTCAACGGCATCAGTCATAGCAGCCAGCCCGCACCCTTCTTTACAGCACATCTATACCAAACGAGGCGACGCTAAGCGCCGCCCCATGCATTCAAACAACCCGATGATACCGTTCACGCCAGACGATTTACGCCTCAACGCGACGATACGTCACGAACTCATAATCGACACCCTCGTCTCCCTCGCCCGAGGCAATCGTGGCAACACCGTCACGCCGCGCAATCTCCCACGCGGGATCGGCATCCAAATCGGGAAAGTACGTATCCACGTCATGCACGCAATGGTTATGCGTAACCTCGGCCTCCACGCAATACGGCAAAAACTGTCGATATACCTCGCCGCCGCCGATTACCCAGGCAACGGGTTCATCGGCAACCGCGGCAAGCGCTTCGTCGATACTATGCACCACGTCGACGCCCTCGGGAGCAAAGTCCTCATCGCGCGTGAGCACGATATTGCGGCGGTTCTTGAGCGGTCGTGCGCCGGGAAAACTCAGCAGGGTCTTGCGCCCCATAATAACCGGGCAACCTTTGGTGCACGCCACAAAATGACGCATGTCGGCACGGTTGGACACCACCATGTCGCCCTCGCACCCAATACCCCAGTCATCGCACACGGCGACAATGGCAGAAAGCTTACACGTCATGCGCGTCACCTACACCGCAATGGGGATGTTCTTGACCTGCGGGCCGTGCTCATAGCCCTCGACAATCAGGTCGTCGGTCGTAAACGCATAGAAGTCATGCACATCGGGGTTAAGCGTTACCTTAGGCGCGGCAAACTGCGGACGCTCGATAAGCTCGCGGACGATATCGACATGACGGTCGTAAATGTGGGCATCGGCAATCACATGCAGCAACTCGCCGGGAATCATATCGACCGACTGCGCGACCATCATCAGCAAAATGGCGTACTGGCACACATTCCAGTTGTTCGCAGCCAAAATGTCCTGGCTGCGCTGGTTGAGAATCATGTTGAGCGTCGGTTTATCATCCTGCGGGCGCTGCGTCACGTTATACGTCACGCTGTAGGCGCACGGATACAGGTGCATCTCGGACAGGTCGCTAAACACGTAGGTATTCGTCATAATGCGGCGGCTGTACGGCGTGTTCTTGAGGTCGTACAGCACACGGTCCATCTGATCGAAGTCACCCTCGGCATAATGGCTCTTCTGCCCAATCTGATACCCGTAGGCCTTGCCGATGGAGCCGGTCTCGTCGGCCCACTCATCCCAAATATGGCTGTTGAGGTCATGCACGTTATTGGACTTCTTTTGATAGATCCATAGGATCTCATCCATGGCAGATTTGAGGGCCGTACGACGCAGGGTAAGCGCCGGAAACTCCTCACGCAGGTCGTAGCGTGCCGTGACGCCAAAGTTTTTAATGGTATAGGCAGGGGTGCCGTCCTCCCACACCGGGCGGACCTTTTGGCCCTCGGTGGTGGTGCCATGGTCCAGAATATCGCGGCACATGGCTACAAACTGTTGATCAGCCTTGCTCATTGACCCTCCTGTCAGTCGCCTATAAGCGAGATTCATTGTAGCCCAGGCGCAAGCGGCCCCACAGCCCTAACATAAGCCCTCATTTTCTGACATATGCCAGAAATTCCTTGCGTAAATCCGCACGGTCGTTATTCTATTGTTGACATATGTCAGATATGGAGAGTGTATGGCAGGAAGACGTGAAAAATTGCGCCGCGTCGGGATCATCCCCGAATATCGCGGTTTTACCCCCGATGGCCTTGCCAGCGGAGAGGCCATCGACATGACGGTCGACGAACTCGAGGTCCTGCGGCTATGCGACCTGGAAGGCCTCAATCAGGAGGCCGTCGCAAAGCACATGGGCATCGCGCGCGCCACGGTGGCGGCAATTTGCAGCCGAGCGCATCGCAAGGTGGCAAATGCGCTGGTCAATGGTCGGGCGCTCATCATCGAGGGCGGCAATATCGCGTACTCCCCCATCACCACAACGACGGCCGTATGGCCAGCAAAGGAGATCGGCACCATGAGAGTGGCAACCACGTATGACAACGGCAACATCTTTATGCACTTTGGCCGCAGCGAGCAGTTCAAGATCTACGACATTCAGGACGGCAAGGTGCTCAGCGAGCAGGTCGTGGGCACCGGCGGCACCGGCCACGGTGCCCTTGCGGGCCTGCTCGCCAACGGCGGCGTGGACACGCTCATCTGCGGCGGCATCGGCGGTGGCGCTATCAACGCGCTTGCCCAAGCCGGCATCACGGTATACGCGGGTGCCCAAGGCAGCTGCGACGCTTGCGTCGAGGCCCTTATCGCCGGCACGCTCGCACAGAACGGCGAGGCCACGTGCGGCTGCCACGGCCACGACCACGAGCACACTCACGAGCATGGCGATTCCTGCGGCTGCCACGGCCATCACGAGCACGAGGGCCACGAGGGCTGCGGCTGCCACTAACGGCACGGCACCGCGAGCTCGGGGCGCGACGCCAAACGCAACCCAACAAACAAAGCCAACAGCAAAGGCCACCCGGTAGCTTCCGAGCGGCCTTTGCCATATCAAGCTGGAATTACAGCTCTATTTCTTATTGCGCATCTGCGCTTCCATCTGGCGCAGCAGCTCCATATCGGACTTGGGACCGCCCATTCCCAAGCCGCCCATGCCGCCCAGACCCATAGCATCCAGGCCGGGGATATTGGGCATGCGCATCTTCTTGCCCTTCTTACCCTTTTTGCCCTTTTTGCCGCCGGCCTGTGCCTGATTGGCCATCGTGCGCATGCGGCCCATCATCTTATTCATCTCGCCCCACTGCTTCATAAGGCCGTTGACCTCGGTGGGGGTTACGCCGGCTCCCTTGGCAATGCGGGCGCGGCGCTGGCCGTTGATGATGGAGGGGCGCAGGCGTTCCTCCTTGGTCATCGACATAATGATGGCCTCGTTCTTGTCGAAGATGCCCTCGTCCAGGTTGCCGCCCATCTGGTTGAGCGCGCGCTGGCCACCGGGGAGCATGCCGAGAATGCCCTTCATGCCGCCCATCTTCTTAACGGCTTTCATCTGGTCGAGCATGTCGTTCATGGTAAAGCCCTCGCGCAGCATGCGCTCGGCGGCCTCGAGCTGCTCGGCATCGGCGGCCTCCTGGGCCTTCTCGATGATGCCGACGACGTCGCCCATGCCCAAGATTCGCTTGGCCATACGGTCGGGGTAGAACGGCTCCAGCGAATCGGGCTTCTCGCCCATGCTCACAAACTTGATGGGCTTGCCGGTCACCTGGCGCACCGAAAGTGCGCCACCGCCACGGGCATCGCCGTCGAGCTTGGAGATGATCACGCCGTCAAAGTCGGTGCGCTCGGCGAAGGTCGAGACGACGTTGACGATATCCTGGCCGGTCATGGCATCGACGACCATCAGCACCTGATCGGGCTTGACGGCCTTCTTGATGTCCACGGCTTCCTGCATCATCTGCTCGTCGATCTGCAAACGACCGGCGGTATCGACGATGACCACGTCACGCAGGTGGTCGACGGCCTCCTGAATAGCGCCCTTGGCGATGTCGACCGGGTGTGCACCGTCGCCACGGAAGACCGGCACGCCGATCTCTCCGCCAAGCGTGGCTAGCTGGTCGGCTGCGGCGGGACGGTAGACGTCGCACGCGGCGAGCAGCGGCGAGCGGCCCTGCTTCTTGAGCAGGTAGGCCAGCTTTACGGCCGCCGTGGTCTTACCGGAGCCCTGCAGGCCCACGAGCATGATGACGTTGGGGATACGGTTGCTAAAGACGAGCTTGCTCTCGGTGGAGCCGAGCATCTCAGTGAGCTCGTCGAGCACGATCTTGACGACGTTTTGCGCCGGCGACAGCGACTCCATGACCTCTGCGGTCATGCAGCGCTCCTTGGTCTTGGCGACGAACTCCTTGACAACCTTAAAGTTGACGTCGGCTTCGAGCAGCGCCATGCGAATATCGCGCATGGCCGAGGTGATGTCGGCCTCGGTCAGCTTACCCTTGCCGCGCAGGCGGTCAAATGTGTCATTGAGGCGATCGCTCAGAGAATCAAACACTAGTCACTCCTTAATTGGACTCGCCCACCAGGGCGCGGCAGAAATCTTTGGCATTGAACTCCTGTAGGTCATCGACCTGCTCGCCCACGCCCACGCGCAGAATCGGGAGCTTGAGCTTCTCGGCCACGGCCATGGCGATGCCGCCCTTTGCCGTACCGTCGAGCTTCGTCATGATGATACCGTCCAGACCCAGCGCCTCGTTAAACTCGAGCGCCTGGTTCAGACCGTTCTGGCCGGTGGCGGCATCGATCACGAGCACGACCGAGACGGGCATGGGGCCGGCGGCCATATTGGCGGCGCGCTTACGCGTCACGTTAACCACCTTGGCAAGCTCGCGCATGAGCTCGGGGCTCGTGTGCAGGCGGCCGGCGGTGTCGATCAGCACCAGGTCGCTGCCGCGCTTATCGGCCTCATCGAGCACGTCGTAGCAAACACTTGCCGGGTCGGAGCCGCGATCGCGCTTGATGACGGGGACGCCGGCGCGCTGACCCCACACATCGAGCTGCTCGATGGCGGCGGCGCGGAAGGTATCGGCAGAACCGATCACGACATTCTTGCCGCGGGCGGCCATGGCGCTCGCGATCTTGCCGACCGTCGTGGTCTTGCCGGCGCCGTTAATGCCTACAAACAGCACGCAGCTCGGCGTGTCGGAGAACGGATCGCGCTCGGCGGGCACAAAATGCTGCTCGAGCTGCTCAGCCAGGGCGCGACGGAGCTGCGGGGCGGTCTTGAGGTTCTTCTTGGCGGCCGTCTCGCGCAGATCATCGGAGACCTGAATGGCGACCTCGGCGCCCATGTCACCCATAACGAGGGTATCCTCAAGGTCCTCCCAAAAGTCCTCGTCGACCTCGCCGCCAAAGTAGAAGACCTCGTTGAGGGCCTCGCGGCTGCGCTCAAGTCCGCGCGAGAGAGCGTCAAAGAATCCCATTATGCATTCACGACCTTTCCGGTTTCGCGATCGAGTTTTTGCGAGACGACGCGGCTGACGCCGTCGGCTTGCATCGAGACGCCATAGAGAACGTCAGCGTCCTCCATAGTACGGCGCTGATGCGAAATGACCAAGAGCTGCGTATCGGAACGCAACACGTCGAGCGCGCCGATGAGCTTGGACAGGTTGGCGTCGTCAAGTGCCGCCTCGACCTCGTCCAGCACATAGAACGGCACCGTGCGCGTGCGGTACACGGCAAAGAGCAGGGCGAGTGCCGTCAGACTCTTCTCGCCGCCCGACATGAGCATCATCTTGGTGATGCGCTTGCCGCGCGGCTGCGCCACGACCTCGATACCCGTCTCGGCCGGATGCTCAGGATCGGTCATCTCCAGATGAGCCTGGCCACCCGGGAACAGCATAGCGAAGATCTCGCGGAAGTTCGCGTCGACCTTCTCAAACGTCACAAGGAACGCCTTGCGCATCTTGCGATCAATAGCCACCGTGATCTTGGTGAGCGCCTTACGCGCGCTCTCCAGATCGGCCAGCTGCTCCTCGATGTAATCGGCGCGGCGCTTGAGCTGCTCGTACTCCTCCATGGCAACTTGGTTCACGGGACCAAGGTTGTTGATCTGGCGCACAAGCTGGTTGAGCTCGCGCTCGGCGGCATCGCGGTCCGTGGGCGCGGGAAGCATGAGCGCTTCCTCGAGTACCGTGTTGCCATCGGCGGTAATGGCCTTAATGGCGGCCTCTACCTGCACCTCGAGCTTGCCACGCGCGACCTTAAACTCGTTTTGCGTGGCGGTGGCGGTATCGACCTTCTCCTTAGCGCGGGCAACCTCTGCCTTGGCATCCTCGATGGTCTTCTTGAGCGAAGCGGAGTCCGCCTCCTCCAGAGAGGCCTGGTCACGCAGACGCGCTGCCCAATCCGACGCGCGCTCCAGCAGGGCCGAATAGCGCTCGTGCATGGGATCGACGCGCAGGCGCAGCAGCTCGAGTGAGCGCGAGGCCTGGCGTGTTCCGCGGATACGGCGGTCGATGCCCTCCAGGCGATGCTCCAGATCGGGCACGCGGCCCTTCAGAGAACGAAGGCGCTCGCTCGTCTGGGCCAGGCGGACCTTGGCATCGGCGAGCTTGCCGGCGGCCTCGGAATCGTCACGGCGAACGCGGTCGAGTTCGTCGTTGGCTTCGGCAATCTGAAGGCCAAGATCGCTTGCCTGCGCTCGGGCCTCGTCACGCGAGCGGGTGAGCTCGTCCACGCGCGGGCGCGCAGCGCGAACGGCCTCGGCGGCCTGCTCGCGGCGCTTGGAGATGCGCACGCGCTCGACCTCGGCGTTGTTGGCGCTTTGCTCCAGGCGGCCAATCTCGGAGAGCAGCGAGCGGCGCTCGCCCTCAAGACGGGCGATCTCGCCGGCGGCATCGCCCTCAGCGGCACGCGCCTCTTCGACGGCCGCATTGGCCTCGACGACCTGATCCGACACATGCTCAAACACAGCAGCCAGATCGGGCTCCAGGCCCTCCAGCTCGCGAATGCGACGCTTGCGCTCCAAGGCACCCGACGCCTCGCCGGCGTCGAGGCCCACACGCACCAGGCCGCCGCAGGCGACGCGGGCGCCATCGGGGGTCACGTAAGTCACGCCGTCAACGACAGGCGCGGCCAGCGCAGCCGCCAAGTCGTCGACAACGTAATAGCCGCCGAGCAGCGCCTCGACAACCGGGCCATAGCCGGCGCGTACGGACAGGCGATCGACCAGGCGGGAACCGGCAGCGCCCTTAGCGGCAGCAGAGGCGCTCGCACCGCGCGCCACCAGCAGCGCCTCGCCCGAGGCCTTCTTCTGGTCCAGAGCGGCACGACCGGCACGCTCAAGCGCGGACGTATCGTCGAACAGCAGCGCATCGATATCGCCGGCAAGCAGCTGCTCCACCAGGCCCTCGAGCTCACGAGGGGCCTCGAGCACGTCGCCCAGACGACCCGAGACATCATCGCCAAGCGCACCCATCAGACGGCTCACGAGCGGCGAGCTGTCGGCCATGCGGGCATCGAGTTTCTTTTGGCTAGCAAGCTCCGAGCGCACCTCGGACAGTTTGTTGCGCGCCTCGCTCTCGCGGGCACGCAAGTCCTTAAGGGCTGCACGGGCGACCTCGGTAGCCTCGCGCGCATCAATCTGGGCTTGACGGGCCTGATCGAGTGCACCCTCAAGCTCCTCGGCGCGGTAGCGACGGCTCTCGAGTGAGGCCGTGACTTCCTCGAGCTGGTCATCGATCTGCTCCAGGCGCGAGGCATACATGTTGTCCTCGACCTCGGCGTTGCTCAGCGAGTCCTTCACCTTGGCGAGTTCGAGCGCCGCGTTATCGGCCACACGCTGCACATCGCGTTGCTCATGCGTAAGCTGCGAAATCTGATTGTCGAGCGTCACGCGCCGCTCGTGGAGCTCGGCGGCGGCAGGTCCGGCGGCGTCAACGTCCTCCTGGGCCTGCATGTGCGCGCCGGTCACTTCCTCAAGCTGCGCACGCGCGTCCTCGAGCTCCTCTACCACGCGACGACGCTGATGCTCGGAGCTCGAGATCTGGCCGCGCATGTCGGACAGGCGCGACACCATGTTGTGGCCCTTTTCCTCGAGCAGGCGCATATCGGAGTTAATGCGGCCGACCACGTCTTGCATATGGCGGCGCTGCTCGCCCAGATCGCCCACAAACAGGCCCTTTTCCTCGAGCATGACCTGGAGCTTCTCGAGCTCGCGTTCCTTTTCGCCCAAGCGGTACTGCGCAAGCTCCAGCTCGGCGGCACCTTCCTTGGAGCGGCTCTCCAAGTCGTTCCACTGCGACTGCAGCGAACGCAGCTCGTCGACGGCTAGCATCTGCGTAAGCTCGTTCGCGCGCGAGGACAGCTCTTTGTACTTGCGCGCACGATCGACCTGACGCTCCAGAGGTCGCAGCTGACGGGCGATTTCCTTATTGATGTCGCGGGCACGCGTCAGGTGCTCGTCCATCGACTTAATCTTTTTGAGCGCACGCTCCTTGCGGCGTTTGTGCTTGGAAATGCCGGCGGCCTCCTCGATGAGGGCGCGGCGCTCCTCGGGGCGGCTCTGCAAAATGGCGTCGAGCTTGCCCTGGCTGATGATGGAATGCGTATCCTTGCCCAAGCCCGAATCGTGCAGGATGTCCTGAATGTCCATCAGGCGGCACGGACTCGAGTTGATGAGGTACTCGCTTTCGCCCGAGCGATACATACGACGGGTGATGGCGACCTCGTCAAAGTCGACGGGCAGCATATGGTCCGAGTTATCGAGCACCAGCGTGACCTCGGCGACACCCACCGGCTTGCGCGCTGACGAGCCCGAGAAGATGACATCCTCCATGGCCTGGCCGCGCAGCTGCTTGGCGCTCTGCTCGCCCAGGACCCACAGAATCGAGTCAGAGATGTTCGATTTTCCCGAGCCGTTGGGACCGACGATGACGGTCAGGCCCGGCTCAAACGTCATATGGGCGCGGTCGGCAAACGACTTGAACCCTTTGAGCGTGAGGGACTTGAGATACACGGTTCCTCGCTTAAACAGGCTTCTTGTTGAGAATCACGCCGTTGGTGGTGTAGCCCATGCGGTCAAGTGCCTCGAGTGCAGCGGCTCCCTCGGCTTCCTTCTTTGAGGAGCCGGAGCCGCGACCCTGGCGAATACCATCGATCAACACCACGGCGGTAAAGGTGGGCGCATGCGCAGGGCCCTCGGAGCCGACCAGCTTGTACGCGGGAGGCTCGTGGCCGTCGGCCTGCACGCACTCCTGCAAATACGACTTGGGGTTCGCAGGGTGCTCGGCACGCTCGGATGCCAAATGTGGCTTAAGCGTACGGTGGATAAACTCCGCTGCGGCATCCCAGCCGGCGTCCAGGTACAGCGCGCCCACGAGCGACTCGTAGACGTTCTCGAGCGCCGAATGCAGGCCGCGCGCACCGGTACCGGTCTCGGAGGCACCAAAGATGATGATGTCGTCGATGCCCAACTCGTGAGAAACCTCGGACAGCGTGGCGCCCGAGACAAGCGACACCTTCAGGCGCGTGAGCTTGCCCTCGTCAAACTCCGGATAGGACTCAAAGAGCGAACGGGCGACGACGGCGCCCAAAATGGAATCACCCAAGAACTCAAGGCGCTCATAGCTGGCAGAAACCGGCTGGCCCTCGACTGCCGAGGGATGCGTAAGCGCCGCGCGCAGCAGCACCTTATTATTGAACTCGTGGCCCAGGATTTCCTGGGCACGCGTAAGTCGTTCAGACAAAGCCAAGACCTAGGCCTCCCTGGCGTGTTCGATCGCGTCGACGGCGTCGGCGACAGAGTTGAGCGAGAGCAGAGTCTCGTCATCGATCTCGAGGTTGAACTCGTCCTCGATAGCCGTAACCAGCTGCAGGCGCTCGAGCGAGTTGGCATCGAGGTCGTCAAAGGTGGTCTCATCGCTAATTTCGGCAACATCGACGCCCAGAACGTCAGCAGCGACCTCGGCGATCTTGTCGAAGATTTCGGAGCGGTCCATAGCGCTTCCTCTCATAGTGCATGAATACCAAAAGATTGGCACCGCGCAGACGGCACCAAAACACGGTTTTGATTCTACCCCACGACGTGCGCCGCGAGGCACATAACAACGCCCTAACTCGCTCTTATAAAACGATACCGTCCATAGAGTTGGCGACATTCTCGACCAGCCCCGCGCGCACGGCTTCGGCCGCCGCGAGCGTACCGTTTTTAACAGCCTCGACCGAGGTGGCACCGTGACCGATCAGGACTACGCCACGCAGGCCCAAAAGAATCGCGCCGCCCTTGGCATCACCAGAGAGCTTGGTCTTAATCTCGCGCATCTGCTTTTTGATGAGCAGCGCGGCGATCTTGGTGCCGAGCGAGGCCATAAAGGCACCCTTGAGTTCCTGAAGCAAAAACTTGGCAGCGCCCTCGGTGGCCTTGAGCGCAATATTGCCCGACATGCCGTCGGCAACAACGACATCGAAATTGCCCGAGGTGAGGTCGGTGCCTTCGCAGTTGCCCACAAAGCCCGGAACTGCGGCCTTCATAGCAGGGAAGCAGGCCTTGGTAAAGTTAGAACCCTTCTCGTCCTCGGTGCCGTTACCAAGCAGGCCCACGCGAGGATGTTCGATGCCCAGGACGACGCGGGCATAGGCGCTACCCATCTGGGCAAAACGCACCATGTCATCGACCTCGACATCGGGGTTGGCGCCCATATCGCACAGCACCGTCAGACCGCCGGCGCGATTGGGCAACGCATTGGTCAGACAGGGGCGCACCGGCTGCTTCTTGCCTTCGGCCTGATACCTAAACGGCGTCACGTATGCGGTAGCAGCGGCGGTCATGGCGCCGGTGGAGCCGGCGGAGAAGAACGCGTCCGCGTTGCCCTTTTTGATGGCGCGACAGGCAAGCACGATCGAGGACTTGCGCTTGGTCATCACGGAGCGAATAGGATCGTCATCCATGGCGATGACGTCAGGGGCTTCCAGAGCCTCCACACGTGCATGGGCCGCGGCAAAGGGATTGACGATTTCGGCGGGGCCAACTGCCAAGACCTCGATATCGGGATCGGCGGCAAGTGCGGCCTCGATACCATCGAGAACAACCTGAGGCTTCTCGTCTCCGCCCACAACGTCTACACAAACGCGAACGTTACTCATATACATGCTCCTTATACAAAAATGGCCGACTCCTTGAGCCGGCCATTGTGGTTCCATTTGGAACGGCATCGCATCCAGAGTATACCGTTACTCGGTAACGATAACCTCGCGGTCCTTGTAGAAACCGCAGCTGGGGCACACGTGGTGCGGGAGCTTGACAGCGCCGCAACGGGGGCACGTGGACTGAGCCGCAGCCGAGATCTTCATGTTGGCGGAACGGCGGGTGTGAGTGCGGATACGACCCTGCTTTTGTTTAGGTACGGGCATAGTGACCTTCCTTATGAACTATCCAGTGTGGCGATTACGCGCAAGTAGCGATACTACCACAGTTTTACTCGTCAAGCTTGAGATTCTTCAATGCTGCAAATGGATTTTCCGTGGCAGCGGCCCATTCGGCCTCTGCTTGAGCGGCGCAATCGCATTGCTCGACGTTGAGATTGATGCCGCAGGTGGGGCATAGGCCGCGACAATCGGGCTTGCACAGGACAACGAACGGCGTGTCCATGACAACCGCGTCGTTGATGGGCTCACCCAGATCGACGATGCGATCCTCGCCCAGTAACTCGTAGCCGTCTTCGTAGGCCTCGGGATCCTCGGGCTCGTTAAAGAGATAGAATTCCTCGATCTCACCGGCGATATCAAACGAAGCGGGCTCCAGGCAACGGTCGCACTCACCGGTTGCATGCGCGCGGACCATGCCCGTAAGCAGAACACCGGTGCCGGCATTGGTAAAGACCACATCGTAATCAATGCCGTTCTGCAGCTGGTACTCCTTCTCGCCCACCGTATAGGTGGCAACATCGACCTTACCGGTCAGCGGATACGAATCTCCAGGAAACTCGAGCTGCTCGGAAAGATCGACGGTAACGCTCGGGAACTCAGCCATTACCACTGACCATTCTGTTGGGCGGCACCCTCGTTGAGCTGCTGACGGCAACGGGTAACGGTGCCGGTCAGGCTCTTGAGGTTCTCCTCCAGGTGCGTAAAGACCTGCTCTGCATAGTCCTCGGCAGCATAACGCGTCTCGCGCTCGTACTGCTGGGCACGATCGCGGATGTCGTCGGCCTGCTGCTGCGCAAGGCGGACGATCTCCTGCTCACCGGCAATGGTGAGGGCCTGCTGCTGAGCGTCGGCGATGATGGAATCGGCCTGGGCGGCGGCGGAAGCCATAAGCTCCTCGCGCTCCTTAAGGATACGGCGGGACTTCTGCCACTCCTCGGGATAGCTCATGCGGATCTCGTCGAGGATGTTGAAGAACACGTCGGCGTCGATGACCTTGAACTGAGCGTTCTTGCCGAAAGGCGGCTTGGCTTCCTCGATCAGCCCTTCGAGCTCATCGACCAAGCTGACGATCCTATCGCCAGGAAAATTCTCGCCCGGCATCCGGTCTCCTTTCATAGGTAACATATCATCGTGCTAGTTTACCACATGCCACCAGGCAATAAGAAACGTCACGAAAAGCGATGTTTGAGCGCTTTGACCACATTGGGCGGAACAAAATTGGAAACGTCGCTACCGAGCGAAGCAATCTGGCGCACCACCGAACTCGAGATGTAGCCGTACTGCGGAGCACTCATGACAAAGATGGACTCCAGCTCGTTATCCAAGCGATAGTTGAGGTCGGCCTGCTGCAGCTCATACTCAAAGTCGGTCATGGCGCGCAGGCCCTTGACCACGGCCCCCGCCCCCTGCTCACGAGCGAAGTCGACCAAGAGGCCGGTAAAGGGCAGGACCTCGACGCCGTCGATATCGCCGAGCGCCTCGCGGGCCAGCGCCACGCGCTCATCGAGCATAAACGTGGTGCCCACGCCGTTTTTGCCCTGCGACTCGGCAACAGCGACGATCACGCTGGGAAAGATGCGACGGGCGCGGCGGATCACATCGATATGGCCAAACGTGATGGGATCGAAGGTGCCCGGGACGATCACGCGGTTGATGGTGTCATTCATGAGCATCCTCCTGAAAAGTCGTGCCGTCGCTGCCATCGGCATCGGCGACGGTATCGTCATCCTCGCCCTCGCCGACCCAACGGAGCAGGTCGACCGAGGTGATGCCATAGCGTTTCTCACGCACGGTTACAAAGCCGGCAGGATGTGCGCCCACGTCGGCGGCAGCATGCTCAAACAGAGCATAGGCGCCCGGGGTGAGCAAACCCTGCTGGGCCAGGTTCTGCAGCAGCTCATCGACCGGCTCGGCACCAAAAGCATAGGGCGGGTCGAGCAAGACCAGATCAAAGGGGCCGCCCGGCACGCGGCCGCGCGAAGCGCTCGCAAGGACATCGCCCGTCACCACACGCCAACGCGCGCGATCGCGGCAGAGCGACTCGATATTCTTGGTAATGAGCCTCGCGGCATTGCGATCGATCTCGAACGTCGTGAGCGAACGGGCTCCCCGCGAGAGCATCTCAATGCCTAGGGCACCGGAGCCGCCAAAGGCATCCAGTACGCGGACCTCGTCCAAATCAAAGTCAAAGGCCGATAGGACCATGGATGCGCACGCTTCGCGCACGCGGTCGGTCGTCGGACGCGTAACATCGCGACCGCGCGGCTCTTCGATTTTGCGACCGCGCCATTCACCGCCGATGATTCTCATCCTCCGCTGACCTCCTTAAAAATGTGTCGATATCGCATGGCGACCGCATCGCGCAGGGGGCGCGTCGCCACGGAGTCAAGGGTGCAAGCATACCGCAAAAGCTCGACCGCGTCCAAATGGGCCCATTCGATAAGGTCCTCATCGGCGTCCAGGTCCACAAAGCGCAAGGTCACGCCGCCGTGCTGACGGTAACCCAGGATTTCGCCCTCGTGACGCAGACGCAGGTCCATCTGGGCAAGCGTAAAACCATCCGAAGTTTTTTCGAGCGATTGCAGGCGATCTTGTGCTGCCGACGCGCCGCCGTTGCCCTTGGAGTGCGTCATGACCAGGCACGTGCCCGACACACTGCCGCGGCCCACGCGACCGCGCAGCTGGTGCAGGGCAGCCAAACCAAAGCGCTCGCCGTTCTCGATGACCATGACGGTGGCGTTAGGCACGTCGACGCCCACCTCGACCACCGTAGTCGAGACGAGCACGTCAATCTCGCCACGCTTAAAGGCATCAACAACCTGGTCCTTCTCCCCCGCTGGCATACGACCGTGAAGGCGCTCGATGGCAAGGCCCGGCAACGCCAGACGCAGGCGATCGAGCTCGGTCGCCGTATCGTGCAGCGGCACGGGAACCGTCACGCGGCCCTCATCGTCGCGGGCAATACCGGGCACGTCTTCCAGCTCATCGGCCGAGTCACTCGGCTCCACGAGCGGGCAAATCACGTAGGCCTGCTGACCCTTTTCATGCGCCTCACGGATGGCGCCATAGGCCAGGTCGCGACTCGACTCGGTGAGGACGCGCGTCGTCACGCCGGCACCCGGAATTGGACGATGGCGGATGATGCTCGTATCCAGGTCGCCATAGACCGAGAGCGCCAACGTGCGCGGGATAGGCGTGGCCGTCATAACGAGCAGGTCCGCACCGGGGCCCTTCGCGCGTAGGGCGTTGCGTTGGCCGACGCCAAACCGGTGCTGCTCGTCGATGACGACAAGCGACAGATGCTTGAACGCAACGTTATCCGAAAGCACCGCATGGGTGCCAAAGAGCACGTCAAGCTCGCCCGATTCCAGCTGCGCATGGATGCGCTCGCGCTCTGCGGCCGGCGTGGCACCCGTCAGAAGTGCCCAGGACATGCCGGCCTGCGAGAGCAGAGGGCCGGTCTTATCGGCATATTGGCGCGCCAGCACGCCTGTGGGCGCCATAACGCAGGCCTGCGTACCGCCATCGGCAGCCACAGCCAGCGCGCAGGCGGCAACGGCGGTCTTACCGGTACCGACATCGCCCAGCAGCAGGCGGTTCATCACGCGCCCGCCATCGCACATATCGCGCAGGATATCCTGGAACGCGGCCTCCTGCTCGTCGCTCAGCGAAAACGGCAGGGCCTGCTTGAGCGCGACCAGGTGCTCGCCCGCGGTGTGGGCATAGGGCACCACATCGACCAGGCCGCCGTCGTTGCGCAGACGCAGCGCCAGCTGCAGGTAGAGACACTCCTCGTAGGCAAGACGCCGGCGTGCGATGTCGCGCTCAGCCATGCTCGAGGGAAAGTGGATCGATCGAAGCGCACGAGCATTGCTCATCAGGCGACGCTTAACGCGTAAGCGTGCCGGAATGGGATCAAAGGGATTGCCGACGACCTCGAGCGCGCCGCTTACGATGCGGCGCATCCACGCCTGGCTCACGCCATCACTGACGTAATGGACCGGCAGGATAGTGCCTGCGGCACGCCCTTCCTCGAGCTTTTCAAAGTGCGGCGAGGCCATCTGCTTAAAACCGTAGGCAAACTCAACCTTGCCCATCACGGCCAGGCGGTCGCCCTGCTTAAGCTGCTGGGCAATCCAGGGCTGGCGGAAAAAGGCGACCTGTAGCACGCCCGTCTCGTCAACGAGTGAGACCTCGGTCACCTGCATGCGCGGACGCGGCTGCTTTTGGACGATGCGGTCGACCGTGGCGATGATAGTGCACACGGTACCGATGGGCGCCATCTCGATGGACCACGAACGAGTAAAGTCGAGGTAACGATGAGGGATATGGAGAAGGAGGTCCCCCACCGTCCGAATTCCCAGACGGCGAAGGGCCTCCTCACGTTTACCTGAAACATATTTGAGTCGCGCGATATCTTCGTCGAGCGCATTGCTCTGGGCAAAGCGCTCCGAGACGCGCGGCACGGAGCACAGCTCGGACATGGGCAGAGCCTACTCGATCGAGAAGATCACGGGATAGAGCGGCTGCTCGCCACGATGGGCGTCGATCTCCAAATCGGGCTGAGCCTCCTCAATGGCGTCTACGATCTCCTGGAAGGCCTCATCGGACAGTTCCTCGCCGGCCAGAATCGTCAGCGCGTCGCCCTCCTCTTCCTCCTGCATACGGTTGATGCAATCGAGCGTGACCTGCTTCACGTCGGAGCCGACCACGTCGATGGAGCCGGCGATGATACCCATGACGTCACCGGAGTGAATCGGCGAGCCGTCGGAGGCGCTGGAATCGCGCACGGCACGGGTGACCTCGCCATCGCGAACCTCGCTGATGGCGTCGACCATAGCGGCGACGGCATCCTCGAGCTCGGAATCGGGCAGGACCGCGAACAGCGCGGAGAAGGCCTGCGGGACGGTCTTGGTTGGAACGACGGCTACCTTCTTGTCGGTGCAGGCTGAGGCAGCGGCCTCGGCAGCCATGCGGATGTTGCCGTTGTTGGGCAGGATGATGACCGAGGTCGCGTTGACCTGGTCAACGGCGCCCAGCAAGTCTGCAGTCGAGGGGTTCATGGTCTGACCACCCGACACGATCACGTCGACGCCGAGGGACTTGAGGATGTCTGCCTCGCCGGAACCGGCGGCAACGGCGACAAAGCCCAGCGCCTTGGCGGGCTCGGCGGCCTTTTCCTGGTCCTCGTGGATCTTGGCGGTACGGTCGTGGGCCTCCATCTCCATGTTGTGGATAAAGACCTCGTAAATCTGACCAAGCTGCAGCATATGCTCGAGCACCAGGTTGGGGGTGTTGGAGTGCACGTGAATCTTGTAATCGGGGTAAGCGCCCACGAGTAGCTCGCAGTCGCCCATGGAGCCCAGGAACTTAAGGCACTCGTCCTCGTCAAACGGGGCGTCTGCCTTAAACAGGAACTCATTGCAGTAACGGAACTCCGAGCCCTCCCAGTCGTCGTTGGCCTCGATCTCAACGCGGTCGAGGGCCGCGTCGCGGGCAGAGCCAGCGGAGTCAAACGTGGCGGAGAAATCCTCGACAACGGTGCTGCGACCAAGCGCGGCGGCAACAAAGTTCTCAAGGAAGATGGCAAATCCAAAGGCGCCGGAGTCGACCACGCCGTTCTCCTTCAGAACGGGCAGCAGGTCGGGCGTACGGGCGACGGACTGATAGGCCTCGACGACGATGGCGTCGAGCGCGTCCTCGGCCGAGAACTTCTTCTTCTCGCACTCGTCTGCCTTGGTCGAGACGTCGCGCAGCACCGTGAGGATCGTACCCTCGATGGGCTTACGCACTGCCTGGAAGGCAACCTTGACGGCTCGGCGGAACGCATAGGCGATGTTGGCGGAAGTGATGGGCTCATCGGCAGAGACAAGGCCCTCGGCCACACCACGCAGAATCTGCGAGGTGATGACGCCGGAGTTGCCACGGGCACCCATCAGGGAGCCATGGGTGATGGCACCGGCGATGGCCTCCATGTCGGCGTCGGCAGGAAGGGCGGAGAGCTCCTTGGTCACCGAGGCGAGCGTGAGCGACATGTTGGTGCCGGTATCGCCATCGGGTACGGGGAAGACGTTGAGCTTGTTGATCTCCTCGGCCTTGTCGGAAACGGCAGCCGCAGCGATCGGAAAACAGGTGCGAATGGTCTTTGCAATCATGGGTATTTGAATCTCCGTTTTCGGATGCTAGTTCAGACGGCTCTTGAGCGCGTCGATATGGATGCCGATCTTAAGGCTGGCGGGGTCGATCTGAGCGATCTCCTGCAGGGTGAAGGCAACGGAGCTCGAAAGATTGTGGCAGACGGACTTCATGTTGACGCCGTTCTCGAGCACGACGTGAAGATCGACCGTAAGGCCGTTCTCGTCGGCGGAGACAAGCACGCCCTTGCGGAGGCGCTGACCGGCAAGCAGGCGCACGCTCTCGGCGCCTTGGAGCTGCTCAGCCATACCGACGACGCCATAGCACGTCATCGCGGCATAACCGGCAATATCGGCAATAACGTCGTTCGAGACGCTCAGGCTGCCGTTAATGGTCTCAGACACAAGAATCTCCTTATCTGGTGCTCACGGCACCATGTCGTGGGAGCAATCATTGCAATATTCTACAACGACCGCGCCATGTTGAGGTGATGGGTCGCGGGATTACATCCTCGACACGAAATGTTGATATGGCAACGTTTGAGTCAAGTGGTCGCGGCATGAAAAAACCCGCCGCATAAGCGACGGGTTCTACAACCTGGCTCCCCGGGTAGGACTCGAACCTACAACAGCGCGGTTAACAGCCGCGTGCTCTACCATTGAGCTACCGAGGAATTAAAAAGCCCAGCGAAATGGACTGAGAAATTCTGGCTCCCCGGGTAGGACTCGAACCTACAACAGCGCGGTTAACAGCCGCGTGCTCTACCATTGAGCTACCGAGGAATAGGTGCGTGCTCTCAAGCAACGAAGTTTATTATACGGACGATTGGGCGAAGGGCAAGAACTTTTTTAAGAAATTTTCCGACCTAGTCATTGGGACGTTCTTAAACGACTAGTCATTCAAGAACGTCCCAATGACTACATGAAAGCGCCCCAAGCGGATGTGCTTGAGGGCGCTTCTTGCTTGACTAGCTTTCGATATAGTCTTTGAGCTTGCTGCTGCGACTCGGGTGGCGGAGCTTGGCCAAGGTCTTGGACTCGATCTGGCGGATACGCTCGCGCGTGACGCCAAACTCGCGGCCGACTTCCTCGAGCGTGCGGGGATGCCCGTCGACAAGGCCAAAGCGCAGCTCGATAACCTTGCGCTCACGATCGGCAAGCGAGTCGAGCACCTGAGTGAGCTGCTCCTGCAGCATGGAGAAGCTGGCGGCATCGGGCGGAACGATAGCCTGGGAGTCCTCGATAAAGTCGCCCAGCTGGGAATCCTCTTCCTCGCCGATGGGGGTCTCAAGCGACACGGGCTCCTGCGAGATCTTCTGGATCTCGCGGACGCGGTCGGCGCTCATGTCCATCTCGGCACCGATCTCCTCGGGGGTCGGGTCGCGACCCAGGTCCTGAAGGAGCTGGCGCTGCACGCGGACGAGCTTGTTGATAGTCTCGACCATATGCACGGGAATACGGATGGTACGGGCCTGGTCGGCGATAGCGCGCGTAATGGCCTGACGGATCCACCACGTGGCGTACGTGGAGAACTTGAAGCCCTTCTGGTAGTCGAACTTCTCGACGGCGCGAATCAGACCGAGGTTACCCTCCTGGATCAGGTCAAGGAACAGCATGCCGCGGCCGACATAACGCTTGGCGATGGAGACGACCAGACGCAGGTTTGCGCTGATGAGTGCCTGCTTAGCTTCGAGGCCGACGTTCTCAATGCGCGTAAGACGACGCATCTCGGCACGCGTGAGCTCGAGCTCACCGGCATCGGCGGCCTCGAGTTTCTCGGTGGCCTCAAGACCGGCCTCGATCTTCATGGCCAGATCGACCTCTTCGGAGGCGGTCAGCAGGTCGACCTTGCCGATCTCCTTGAGGTACATACGAACCGGATCGCCGGTCAGCATCACCGTGGAGGCATCGATGCCACGCACGCGGGAGCGTGAACGGGACGTGCGCACGGTGCGCTTCTTCTTGCTCTTGGAAGAACCCATCTCGGCATCGGCCTGACGGGCCATCTTGAGCTCGTGATCGTCGAGCGAGCCGGAATCGTGCTCGTCGTCGTCATCGAAATCGTCGGTATCGGTATCGTTATCGTCATCGTCGACGTCCATGGGGGCGTCGTCGTTACCGCTCGCGGAGATAATCTGGATGCCGCTGTTGCGCAGCGCGGAATACACCGCGGTGAGCTGCTCGTCAGAAACATCGATATCCTTCAGGGCGACCTGAATCTCGTCCTCGGTTACCGAAGTCCTGTTTGAGCCGTTGCCCATGAGCTTTGCAACGTAGGATTCCAGCCCAGTACCCGTGCTCTCAGTCTTTTTTGGCACAGATTCTCCCTTCATAGTCCACAGGACTCAATACTTTAGCACACACATAGACGTCTATACCCAAAAAGAGGACTGGATATAGGCGAGAATACGCTGGTTGACCACAACATCTAGGCCTGTTCGGTGCCTGCGGCCTCCAGACCGATCAAACGGAACGGGTCCGCCACGCCGCCGATCGACTTTTGCAGCTCGCGTTGACGCTGCGAATCCTGCGCGGCCTGCACGGTCAGCGCGCGACGGGCTTCATCATCGAGCGAACGGTCCTGGCGCAGCTTGGCCTGTGCGGCACGCATGCGGCGCTTGATGGTGTAGAGCTCGAGCGTATCAAGCATAAACACGATGTTCGTCTCGGTGGGGTGCTTGCTCGTCGCCGAGATGCGCCCGGCACTCACAAGCGTTGCCGCCTCGGGACACACCGAGCGCGCCGCATCCATGCAGGCTGCAGGATCGGTTCCCGGCGGCGTTGCCAGAACGGCCCATGCGATGGACTCGTGACGTGGGTCAACCCACTCGATAGAGCAGATGCGGTCGGCATACGTGCGGAACAGGTCGGGGTAGCTCGTGAGCATCGTCAACAGCTCGCGCTCCCCTGCCAAGGACTTGCGCTCAAGATCAGTAAGAACCATCGGCGCCGCCGCAGCCGGAGCGCCCGAACCATCAGTCACAGGCACAGCACCCATATCATCAGGCACATCGATCGGCGGCAGATCGTCGACGAGCTCCACGGGCGCGGCGCCGTAGGCATCGAGCGGGACATGGTCGTACGGCTCCTCCTCGACCGGCGCGGACACCGGCGGCGTCGCGCCCGATGCCCAAGCACCGCGAGATGCCCCCTGCGAACCAGACGTCCGACCGCCCGCGCTACCAGAGCGCTCGGCTTGCGCCCGCTGGCGTTCATAGTTCTGCTCACGACGTCGTTCCGCATCTTCGCGCTTGGCGACATCGCGAAACACGCGACCCGAACTCGCGCGAACCGTCTCCAGATCCAAGCCCAGCAGATCGGCAATCTGGATAAAGTATGTGTCGATCATATAGCTATCGCGCAGCGGATAGATAAGCGTCAGCGCATCTTCCAGCGCCTTGGCACGACCGCCCGGCGTGGTGATGTCACTCGACTCCTGCAGCGAACGGTAGACAAAGTCCATGAGCGGCTCGGCAGCGTCGATGCGCGCCTGAAGCTCCTGTCCACCATGCGCCGTGATGAACTCCATGGGGTCGTTGCCGTCGGGCAGCACCACGCAGCGCAGGTCCATCGAATCCTGCTCGATAAACTGAATCGCACGGCGAGCGGCCTTTTGACCGGCGGCATCGCCGTCAAACATATACACGATGCGCTTAGCAAAGCGGGTGAGCGTCTTGACGTGATGCTCCGTGAGCGCGGTGCCCAGCGTGGCGACAACGTTTTTAATCCCCGCCTCCCAACAGGCGATGCAGTCGGTATAGCCCTCCACCACGATGGCGGTATCCTGCGCGACGATAAACTCCTTGGCCCAATTAAAGCCGTAGAGGTTTCGCTTTTTATGAAACACGCTCGTCTCGGCGGTATTGAGGTACTTGGGTTGGCCGTCACCCATGATGCGACCACCAAAGGCAATGTTGTGACCCTGCTCGTCAAAGATGGGGAACATCACGCGGTCGTAGAAGCGGTCGGCAAGCTGCCCGCGCCCGCGGCTCACGGCAACGTTGGCATCGATCATCTCCTGCGGGGTAAAACCCGCCTGGGACAGGTGCGACACCAGCGCGCTGCGGCCCGGTGCAAAGCCCAGGCAGTAGCGGCGGCAGACGTCGCCACCCATGCCGCGGCTGGCAAAGTACTCGCGCGGACGGCCGTCCTTACCGCGCATAAGCATGGTGTGATAGAACTGGGCGGTCTCGGCGCACAGATCGTAGATGCGGGCACGCTTGGTACCGCGCTCGCGGCGGTCTCCGGTGTCGTGCAGCTCAATACCCGCGCGATCGGCCAAATAACGGATTGACTCGGGAAAGCTCAGGTTCTCGCGCTTCATGATATAGGTGAAGACGTCGCCACCCTCGCCGCAGCCAAAGCAATGCCACACCTGCGTGGCGGGAATAATGTGGAAGGACGGAGTCTTTTCGCCATGAAAAGGGCAGCAACCCCAAAACTCATGACCGCGGGGCTTGAGCTCAACCGTTTCCTGCACGATGGCGACTAAGTCGGACGCAGCGCGTACCTGGTCTTTTTCCTCATCGCTAATCACGGACGCTCACCCCCTGCTCGCCCAAGTTGTGACGAATATCTTCGATATTACCCTCGACGGTCGCGATCAACTCATCCAGCGAATCGAACACGCGCGACGGACGCAGCCAGCGCGTAAACGCCAGCGAAACGGAAGCGCCGTACAGGTCGCCCGTATAACCAATTAAATTAGCCTCGAGATGCGCAGAAGCCGCATCGTCGGCATACGTCGGCGGCAGTCCGACGTTGACGGCAGCGGGCCACACGATGTCGTTGACCAGCACCAGGCCCTCATACACGCCATCGGCAGGCACCTGAATGCCGTCGGGAACATGTAGGTTTGCCGTGGGAAAGCCCATGCCAGAACCCTCGTGACGGCCGCGAATAACACCGCCGCGCACCATATACGGGCGGCCGAGTAACTCAGCAGCAAGCTCCACATGGCCCTGTCCCAGCTCATGACGAATGCGGGTGGCGCAAATGGCCTCACCGCCCTCGCAAAGCAGGTCGTGCCCGTATACGTCAACGCCGCGCTTGGCACCCCAGGTGCGCATCTCGTCAACACCAGAAGCACCGCCACGACCCAGCCTAAAGTCGCTGCCAACGCGAATCGAACGAATGTCGACCACGCGTGACAGCAGTGCGAGAAAACCGACATGGTCGAGTGCCGCAACCTCAGGCGTAAAGGGAACGGCCACCACTGCATCGACCCCGGTTTGAGCCAGGGCATGCAGACGGTCGGCCGTCGTCATCAATTTTTGAGCGGGCGAAGGGCTCACCACGACGTCCGGGTCGGGATCGAAAGTGACCACGACCGCCTTGCAGCCATGGGCACGGGCATCACGGACAAGCGCTTCGATGAGTTCCTGGTGTCCACGGTGCACACCATCGAACACGCCGATGGCAATCGATGCGGCACCCAAGTGCTCGCACTCATCAAACGCATCGGCAGTAACGATGCGAGCCTCGTCCGACTCGCCCTCGAAAAAGATACGCGCGAGCTCGCGAGCGGACAACATCATCGAACACCGCCGATTGCCTGCGGAAACACGTGCTCCATGACAAAGCGGCCACTCTCAATGCGGGCGAGCGCCTTGAGTCCCCCATCGAGCACCAACGCAAAAGGCGCCTTCGCGGTATCGAAATCGGCAAGCGCACGCTCAACGGGAATGCGTCGGCCACAGAGCAGGTCGTCGGCAAGATTGCCCGGCAAGTCAACACGCGTGGCGCCCAGGGCCGCAATGGGATCCAGGGCAAAGCCAGGCGCGGACTCGGGAGAAAGCTCCTCGACCGCATGACAAGCGCCAATGGAAACAACACCGGAGGCCGTGCGGCGCAGCGCGGAAATGTGCGCGGCGCTCTCGCAGGCGCGGCCCAAATCGCGAGCGAGCGCACGGATATAGGTACCCTTGCTCACAGAGAACGCCACGGTCCACACACACGTATCACCTTCGCCTCCCACGGCGATCAGGTCGGCGGCATAGACCTCGACGGGGCGCGGAGGTAGGTCCACCGCATTGCCCTCGCGAGCAGACTTGTAGGCGCGAACGCCATTGACCGAGATAGCCGAAAACGCCGGCGGCACCTGCATCTGCGGACCCAGCATAGCGGCCAAGCGCTCACGGGCATAGGCAGGATAGCGGAGCTCGTTGGCAACAGCCACCGTGCGGACCGCCTGGCCCTCCGCATCATCGGTATTGGTCTCGGCGCCAAACGAAATGTCGGCGACATAGCTTTTGGTATCGAGGGTTAGCATGCCCAGCAGACGGGTGGCCTGGCCCACACCCACCACCATGACACCCGATGCCATGGGGTCGAGCGTGCCGGCATGGCCGACGCGCCGCTCATGGAGGGCGCGCCGGCATTTCGAAACCACATCGTGGGACGTGCAGCCCACCGGCTTATCGACGGCGAGCAGCATATTCAGTTGAGAAGGCGTACGACGAGCCATGTACCATCCAAAAAGTTAAAGCTCGACGGTCACCGAAGCGGGATCCTCCCCCACCAGCTCGGCCAGCATGGGAAGTGCCACGGTAAGCGTCTCGAGAATCGTTCCGTTGTTGGAGAAACCGGCGGCAGCGGGATGTCCGCCTCCGCCAAAGGTAGCAGCGATCTCGGACACGTTGAGGTCGCCCTTGGAGCGCAGGTTGCCGCGCACCTTGGTATCGCCCTCAATGCCCTTCAGGAACAGACAGACCTCGACGCCCATCACCGAGCGCACCACGTCAACCAGACCGTCGCACTCATCCGAGGTGACACCGCAGGCCTCAAGGTCACTCTGGTACGCGTAGCTATACGCGACGCGCCCGTGGGCCACTGTCTTAATGCGGCCCATAACGATGGACTTGAGGTGCAAAAACTCAACGCGCATGCTCTGGTAAACCTCGAGTGCCACACGCGCCGGATCGGCACCGTGGGCAACCAGACGCGAGGCTGCATGGAACGCGGCTGCATCGGCGTTTTGGTACTGAAAACGGCCGGTATCGGTAACCAAGCCACACAGCAGGCAGGTCGCAACGCCATCACGTGCGACAATGCCGCAATTGTCCAAGAAGCGGTCGATGATCATGGCGCAGGCTGCAGCTTCGACGCGCCTCAGGCTGAGCTCGGCAAACTCCTCGCGCGCCGGATGGTGATCGAAGCACACCACATGCTTGGAGCGACGAAGCACCTCGGCGGAATTATTGAGACGCTCGACGACCGGCACGTCCACCGAGATGAACAGGTCAGGATTGCCGGCATACGCAGATGCCGGTACCAGGCGATCGGAGCCTTCCATAAAGCGGTAGATGCGCGGAACCGGATCATCGTCTGCCAGCAGCAGGGCAATGTCCTTGTTAGGGAAAAACTTCATAAGCGAGAGGCCCAGACCCAACACGGAGCCCAGGGCGTCGCCATCGGGAGAAGTGTGTCCCGAAATCGCAATGGAGGACGCACCCTCGATGAGCTCGAGGATGCGTCGCTGAATATCTGCAGACTCGCACGAGGCGAGGTCGGCGGAATTAGTCATCTAAAGCTGCCTCCTGGGCGGCATCCGCTATCGGATAGCCGTCCTCGTCCTTTTCGATCGCAAGCGTGGCGGGAACGTTTTCCAGCGCACGCGTGATGCGCTCGGCCTCATCGGTTGAGCGATCGATGCGAAAATCGAGCTCGGGCGTAACACGCCAATCGAGCGAGCGAGCCAACAGGCTGCGAATACGGCCCTTAGCGCTTGCGAGCGCCTCCATGACCTCGTCGTAGCGGCTCGCATCGCACGACACGAACACACGCGCGAACGAACGGTCCACCGCGACCTCGACCGCGGTCAAAGTAACCAGGTCGAGACGCGGATCGGAAACCTCAAAGAGCAGGATATAACCGAGCTTCTCGCGAAGCTGCTCGCCCAGACGGCGGGTTGCCTGCGTTTGCTTCATAGCGCTACCCCCTACTCGGTACGGGCAACCTGGTCGATGCGGTAACCCTCGATCTGGTCGCCGGGCTTGATGTCCTGGAAGTTCTCCAGGCCAATGCCGCCCTCGGAACCGCTCTTGAGGCTCTTGGCCTCGTCCTTGTAGTGGCGCATCGAGGCGATCTTGCCGTTGAAGACCACGATGCCGTCGCGCACCAGACGCACGGAATCGGTCGCGGCGATCTCGCCCTCTTCGACGCGGACACCGGCGGCGATACCGACTTTGGGCACCTTGAAGGTGTCCAGGACGGTCGCGGTACCCGTGGAGACCTCGACCTCGGTGGGCTTAAGCATGCCGATACGGGCAGCGTCGAGTTCCTCGAGGCACTTGTAGATGACGTCGTAGCAACGGATCTCGACGCCCTCACGCTCGGCGGCGGAGCGGGCCTTACCGTCGGGACGGACGCCAAAGCCGATGATGATGGCGTTGGAGGCGTCGGCCAGGACGACGTCGGTCTCGTTGATGGCACCAACGGCGGAGTGGATCGTGTTGATGCGAACCTCGGACTGATCCATCTTGTCGAGCGAATCCTGAAGGGCCTCGATGGAACCCTGGACGTCGGCCTTGATGATCAGGTTGAGCTCCTTGACTTCGGCGTCGGCAATGGTCTCGAAGAGGTTCTCGAGCGTGACGTGCTTGACGCGGCTCTGCTCCTCGATACGGGCCTTGAGCGAACGCTCGTCGGCAAGGGCGCGAGCCTCGCGCTCGTCCTCGAACACACGGAACTCGTCACCGGCGTTAGGCACGGACTGCAGGCCCAGGATCTCAACGGCGTCGGAGGGACCGGCCTCGGTGACGGCGCGGCCCTTGGGGTCGAGCATGGCGCGGACGCGGCCGTAGGTGAGGCCGGCGACAAGCGTATCGCCCACGTGCAGGGTACCGCGGGTCACGAGCACAGTAGCGACCGAGCCGCGGCCCTTGTCGAGCTTGGCCTCAAGGACGTTGCCGGAGGCAAAGGTGTCCGGGTTGGCCTTGAGCTCGAGCACATCTGCCTGGAGCAGCACGGTCTCGAGCAGATCGTCGATACCGATCTTCTGCTTGGCCGAGATGTTGACGAACATGTTCTGTCCGCCCCACTCCTCGGGGATGACGCCGTACTCGGTGAGCTCCTGACGCACACGGTCGGGGTTGGCGCCGGGCTTATCGATCTTGTTGACGGCAACGACGATGGGTACGCCGGCGGCCTTGGCGTGGTTGATCGACTCGACCGTCTGGGGCATGACACCGTCGTCGGCAGCCACGATCAGAATGACGATGTCGGTCACCTTGGCGCCACGGGCACGCATAGCCGTAAAGGTGGCGTGACCGGGGGTATCGATGAAGGTGATCTTGCGGTCGTTGATCATGACCTGCGAAGCACCGATGGCCTGCGTAATGCCGCCCGCCTCGCCGGCAGCAACGCCGGTGTGACGGATGGCGTCGAGCAGCGACGTCTTGCCGTGGTCGACGTGGCCCATGACGGTGACGACCGGTGCGCGCGGCTTAAGGTCGGCGGGATCGTCGTAGAACGAGAAGGTGTTCTCCTCCTCGGGGGTGATGATCTTGATCTGACGACCCAGGTCGTCGGCAACGAGCTCGACGAGGTCGTCGGACATGGACTGCGTCATGGTGAGCGGCGTACCCAGCAGGAACAGGCGCTTGATGATGTCGTTGGCCGGAACGTCGAGCGCCTCGGCGAGCTCCTGGACGGTAACGCCCTGGGAAACCTTGATGGCGTCGAGCTCCTCGGGGTTCACGCCCTGGGCCAATGCCTCCTCGATCTTGCGCTCCTCCTGAGCCTTGGCAGCCTCGCGCTCACGCTTCTCCTTGCGCTTCTTGCGGCGACCGGTGGACTCACGAGAGGCCTCCTCGACGGCAGCACGAGCCTCCTCGAGCACCTTCTCGCGGCTGTACTCCTCGGCCTCACGAGCCATGCGGCTGTAGTGGTCCTCTTCGTTGTTGTGACCGCCCTTGCGCTTCTTGCCCTTGCCCTGCTTATCGGGGTTGGGGAAGTCCATGCCGGCAGCGACGTTGTTGCTGGCGTTGGTGCGATGGCTGTGCGGACGGCTCTCGGAGGCGTTGCGCTCGGAGTTGTTGTCGGAGGCGTTACGATCGTTACGGCGGCCACCGCGGCGGTCATTGTTGCCGCCACGACGGTTACCGCGCTCGGCGGCGCGCTCGGCCTTGGCCTTGTCCTCGGCGTCCTTCTTCTCCTTGAGCACGGTCTCCTGTGCGGCGATCTGGTCGAGCAGCGAACGGAAGCGCGAACCGGAGTCGGAAGCGGGAACGGCGCGGCGCTGGGCCTCGCGGGCAGCCTCCTCCTTCTCGCGAGCAAGGCGCTCCTGCTCGGCCTTCTTCTTGGCCTCGGCCTCGGCGCGGGCAGCCTCCTCGGCAGCCTGGGCTGCGGCAAACTGGCGGCGTTCCTCCTCGCGTGCCTTCTCGGCGGCGATGCGCTCGCGCTCGGCCTCGGCGGCGCGAGCGGCCTCCTCGGCGGCAGCTGCCTGCTCCTCGGCCTGCTTGGCGGCCTCGACTTCCTGAGCGCGGGCCTCGATCACCGAGGCGAGCTGCTTGCGGACCATGGCGACATAGGCGTCCTCCAAAGTGGAGGACGCGGACTTAGCGGGAATCTTCATTTCGGCGAGATGACCCATCAGTTCCTTGGAGGTCATGCCGAACTCTTTGGCCAGGGTGGACACACGGACTTTTGCCATATGACTTCACCTACCCTTTCTGGCACCTTGGGTGCCTAGAGACTGAACGAGCGTGGGAGACGCGCCGGGACCCGCCCGGCGCGACCGCGCGCTAGATCAGGTCCTCCGCATCATCGAAGGCGTCGGTGTCGTGGACACCGCAGAAACGGGAGCCGGGACGAGCCTGGTTGCGGCACTGGACGCCGTCCTCGGACACGTACTCGCAGCGGCGGACGTCCTCGTCCTCCTCGTCACCGATCAGGTCGGCGGCGGGCTCCTCGTGAACGGGAACGTTCTTGAGGATGTCGGCGGCAAGCGTCTCGGACTTGATGTCGATGTGCCAGCCGGTCAGGCGCGCGGCGAGGCGGGCGTTCTGGCCCTCCTTGCCGATGGCGAGGGACAGCTGGTCGTCGGGCACGATGACGCCGGCGTAGGCCTTCTCCTCGTCGATGAGGACGCGGGTGACCTTGGCAGGCGACAGGGCGTTGGCGACGTAGACGGCAGGATCGGCATCCCACAGGATGACGTCGACGCGCTCGCCACGGAGCTCGCCCACGACAGCGCGAACACGGCTGCCCTTGGGGCCGACGCAGGCGCCCACGGGATCCAGACGGTCGTCGAGCGAGTGGACGGCTACCTTGGAACGCTGGCCGGGCTCGCGGGCGATCGACTTGATCTGGACGGTGCCCTCATAGATCTCGGGCACCTCCTGCTCAAACAGACGACGCATGAGCTCGGGGTGGGTGCGGGAGATGACAATCGGCGGACGGCTGTGCTCGCCGCGAACCGGTTGCAGGTTGGAGTTGGGGTCGCGTACGTCGATGATCACGGCCTTGATGTGCTGGTTGTGCAGGTAGCGCTCGCCCATCGGGCGCTCGTTGCGCTCGTTCTCGTAACGGCGCTGGTCGAAGTGCGGCAGCTCGGCCTCGACGCCCTCGCGGATCTTGACGATCGTGAAGTCGGGCGTGGACTGCAGCACGGTGCCGCTGATGAGGTCACCGATGCGGCCGGAGAACTCCTCGTAGATCTGCTCGCGAGCGGAGTTGCGCACGATGGCGTTGATCTCGGCCTTGGCGTGCTGGGCGGCGATGCGGCTCGTGTTCTTGGGGGTGACGTCGATCTCCTCGAACTCGGTGAAGTTGCCCTCCTCGTCCATGGAATCGTCGATCGGCTCCAGGCGGTAGACGTAGATCTTGCCGGTGGTGCGGTCGATGGTCACCTTGGCGCCCCACTCAAGATGCAGGATCTCGGCATAGCTCTTGGCGAGCGACTGCTCCAGGCGGTCGATCAGATAGAGCTGGTCGATGTGCTTCTCCTGGCAAAGCTCCATCAGGGCGGACATCATGTCGGATGCTGCCATCTTACTTTCCTTCCTTCGCGGGCTTGAAGTCGTAGGTGGGCTTCAACTTGCACTTTTTAACATCAGAGAAATCGAGGGTGACGGACTCGCCGTCCTCGAGCTCGAGGGTCACGTCGGTCTCGGTCGCAGCGGCAATCTTGCCGGCGTACTTGCGACGGCCCTCAGTGGCGGTGGAGGTGAGCTCACAGTTCTCGCCCACAAAGCGGGCAAAGTCGCACGGGCGGCGCAGCGGGCGCGCCATGCCTGGGCTCGACACCTCAAGCGTATAGCTCGAAGAGATAGGGTCGAGCTCCTCAATCACATCGCCGACCCACTTGGTGTTGGCCGTGACGTCGTTGAGAGACAGGCTCTGACCCTCGGCACCCTCGATACGCACGCGCACGCAGGGGGCCTTGGTGGCGCCCACGAGCTCGACGTCGACGATGTCGACATCGTGCTGGGGAGCGACGGCCTCGAGCGCGTCGATGATCGCCTGCTCGGTCTTGGTCTTGACCATTGCGGCACCTCCATCCATACAAAAAAGAAGCGGGGCCGAAACCCCACTTCTTTCAATTACAACTTCATTTGCAAGCAAACTATACCAATAGCTGCGGAAACGCGCAAGCACAGTACGAATCTGCAGGTCAGCGTGCGCACAGGTTCTCCACAAGAATAGGACAATTGACCGAGGAACCCCATGCGGCGCGCCCTCAACAGTCCCAAAACGGGCCATGCGTCCCAGCGTGCCGACCGAATCGGGCCCTATGGGCATTCCATCCCTGGGCGCACATCGGCCAGACTAGAGCTGAGAGGCATTCTGTAGCGAGAAAGCCTGCCGCACGCATTGACCACACAACCTTCCAGTATCTCTACGGCAAGGAGGATCCATGGAACGCCTAGGCACCCTCTGCGCGACCGCGCTCGTCGTAGCTGCCTGTTCGTTCGCTCTGACGGGCTGCAACAACATCGATGGTAAAACCGGACCATGCGAACCGGAACTCGGCAGCACCAAAACCATCGAGAAAACCGAACCCCCGGTAAGCTTCGACAAAATAGACGATGACATCGACGATCCCCAGGGCTTAGGTCCCGACCCTCAAGAACAGTTCCCCATCGACCTTGAGGCAGACGAGAACGTCCATGTTACCTGCGTGGGCAAGGACGCCGACGGCTACGGCGACGCCGCGCTCGTCTTTACGGTGACCAACAACACCGGTGTCGACATGATGTTTGGCGATGTGGACTCCTATGCCTACGTCAACGGCGTGGTCCGCGATGTGCGCATGCGCCAGCAGGTCGCAGCGGGCGAGGAAACGCGCGCCATGCTCACCTTTGTGGGCACCTTCGACGATCCGGACTTTAATGCGAACAACGACCTCAACGACGTCTACCTCAACATTTGGATGTTCGAAGAGGCAACGGGCAACGTTTACTTTAGGGACCTAGTACACATCCCATAGAAGAGGGTGCGACGCAATGACAAAGCAGGGCATAAAACACAAGACGAGGGACAACCCAACCGGATCGCCCCTCGTCTTTTATGTGTCAGCTAAGCGCGCAGCGCTTACTTGACCACCAGGTTGACCAGCTTGCCGGGCACGCAGATGGCCTTGACGACCGTCTTGCCCTCGAGCCACTTGGCGACGGCAGCCTCGGCGGCAGCCTGCATCTCCTCATTGGAGGCATCGCGGGCCACGTCGATGCGGCCGCGGACCTTGCCGAGCACCTGAACGACGATCTGCACCGTGTCCTCGATGGACTCGGCCAAGTCGAACTCGGGCCAGGCGGCGGTGTAGGCGTTGCCCTCGCAGCCGAGCGCCTCGTGCCACAGCTCGTCGGCCCAGAACGGGCAGATGGGCGCCAGGACGCTCACGATGTCCTTGGCCACGCCGTAGCACAGAGCCTTGTCGCGGTCAGTACCCTCGGTGGCGTTGAGGTAGGCGCTCGCCGCGTTGACGAGCTCCATGACGGCCGAGATCGCGGTGTTGAACTGGCCGCGATCGAAGTCCTCGGTGCACTTGGCGATGGTGCGGTGACGCTCGCGATAGAGCTTCATCGCAACCTCGTCGAGCGCGGACTTGTCGAAGGCCACGTTGGCGTCGCCGGACTGGACGAGCTGCCACACGATACGCCAGGCGCGCTTGATGAAGCGGTTGGCGCCCTCGACGGCCTTGGGGTCCCAGTCGAAGTCCTTCTCGGGCGGGGCGATAAACAGGATCGCCAAACGCATGGTGTCGGCGCCGTAGGGCTCGATGACCGAGCTCGGGGGCACGACATTGCCCTTTGACTTGGACATGGTGTCGCCGTTCTCGTCCTTGACCATGCCCTGGCACAGCAGGTTGGTGAAGGGCTCGTCCACGCTCAGCAGACCCAGGTCGCGCAGCGCCTTGGTAAAGAAGCGGCTGTAGAGCAGATGCAGAATGGCGTGCTCGATGCCGCCGATGTAGTTATCGACGGGCATCCAACGGTCGGCGGCCTCGCGGGAGAAAGGCAGCTCGGTGTTGTGCGGGTCGGTATAGCGCAGGTAATACCAGCTGGAGCAGGTGAAGGTGTCCATAGTATCGGTCTCGCGCTTGGCCGGGCGGCCGCAGACCGGGCAGGTGGTCTCGTAGAACTCCTTGCACTCGGCGAGGGTCTCGCCGGCACCCAGGTCCAGGTTCTCGGGCAGCGTCACCGGCAGCTGATCCTCGGGCACGGGCACGATGCCGCAGTGCTCGCAGTGGATAGCCGGGATGGGGTTGCCCCAATAGCGCTGGCGGCTGATGAGCCAGTCGCGCAGACGGAACTCGACCTTGCGACGACCGCAGCCCATGGCCTCGAGGTCGGCCACGATTGCAGCCTCGCCCTCGGAGTGCTTGCCACCGCGCATTCCGGTGTACTTGCCGGACTGGACGAGCGTGCCCTCGGCAGCGTGGGCGCAATCCCAGTCGACGGTCTCGGCATGGAAGGTATCGATGGTCTCGCCGTTGGCCTCGACGGCAGCACGGTCGTCATCGTCCAGGATGATCGGCACGATCGGCAGGTCGTACTTGCGGGCGAACTCAAAGTCGCGCTGGTCGCCGCAGGGAACGGCCATGACGGCGCCGGTGCCGTAGTCGGCCACGACGTAGTCGGCAACCCACACGGGGACCTTCTCGCCGTTGACCGGGTTCACCACGTAGCGGCCGGTAAAGGCACCGTGCTTCTCGAGGGTGCCCTGGGCACGCTCGACGGCGGAGATATGCTTGGAGTCCTCGACGATCTTGGTCACGGCCTCCTCGTACTCCGTACCCTCGACGAGCTCGTGCAGACGCGCGTACTCGGGAGCCAGGACAAAGAAGGAGACACCGAAGAGCGTGTCGGCTCGCGTGGTGAAGACGGTGATCTTACCCTCGTCGCCCTCGATGGGCTCGCCATCCTGGTCGCACAGGGTAAAGTCGACCTCGGCGCCCTCGGAACGACCGATCCAGTTGGCCTGCATCTGCTTGACGCGCTCGGGCCAGCCGGGGAGCTTCTCCAGGTCGTCGAGCAGCTCCTGGGAGTAATCGGTAATCTTGAAGTACCACTGCTCCAGGTCGCGCTTCTCGGGCTCGGTGCCGCAGCGCCAGCACTTACCCTCGGTGACCTGCTCGTTGGCCAGAACGGTCTTACAAGTGGGACACCAGTTGACCGGGTTCTTCTTACGGTAGACCAGGCCCTTTTCCCACAACTTCTCAAAGATCCACTGACCCCAACGGTAATAATCGGGACTGCAGGTCTTGACCATGCGATCCAGATCGTAGGAGAAGCCCATGCGCTTCATCGTGGCGAGCGCCTGGTCCATGTTCTTATACGTCCAGGCGGCAGCCTGCGTGTTGTGTTTGATGGCGGCGTTCTCGGCGGGCAGGCCAAAGGCGTCAAAGCCGATGGGGTGCAGCACGTCGTAGCCGCGCATGCGGGCCTGACGGGCCATGGCATCGCCGATGGTATAGTTGCGCGCGTGGCCCATGTGCAGGTCGCCCGACGGATACGGGAACATCTCGAGCACATACTTCTTAGGCTTACTGGCGTCGGTGTCGACGGCAAAGAGGTTGGAGTCCTCCCAGGCCTTCATCCACTTGGACTCAATGGCCTGCGCGTCGTAGGCAGGGATCTCATCCTTATGATCTGTGCAATCGCACATATCAGCTCCTTTAATCTTTAATGGGGTCGGTCGGCTTAGCTTTATTCGCTACTGCGGACAGTCCTGCGCAAGACGAAGAGCACATCAAGTGCTCTTCTTTGCGTGCGGAACTTGTAGCGAACAAAGCTAAGCCGCCCGACCCTAAGGTTGACTCGACTGATGATAGCAAATACAACAAGCGAGATGCCTGCGACTTGCAGGCATCTCGCTTTATCTAAATAACGTGGTTGAAACTCAACCTTTATGTGCAACCCGTTCTAGAAACAACGGGTTTTCCAGGTGCCGCAGGTTGCCGTGAAAGAGGAGCGCCGCGTACTTAGGTACGCAAGCGACGGTTTGAACGGCAAGATGCGGTGCCTGGGAAAGCCGCTTATCGATAAGACACAGACTGCTGGGAGTCCTTGACGACAACGTCGTGGGCTCCGCCTTCGACGATGGAGGTGGAGCTGACCAGGGTCAGGCGTGCCTTTTCCTGGAGCTCGGGGATCGAGAGGGCCCCGCAGTTGCACATCGTGGACTTGACCTTGTAGAGCGTGCCGCCCACGCCGTCCTTGAGGGAGCCGGCGTAGGGAACATAGGAGTCAACGCCCTCGACGAAGCTGAGCTTCGCGGCGCCGCCCAGGTCGTAGCGCTGCCAGTTGCGGGCACGCGCAGAACCCTCGCCCCAGTACTCCTTCATGTACTGACCGTTCACGTTGACGCGCTCGGTCGGGCTCTCGTCGAAGCGGGCGAAGTAACGGCCCAGCATCATAAAGTCGGCACCCATGGCAAGGGCGAGCGTCATGTGGTAGTCGTAGACGATACCGCCGTCGGAGCACACGGGCACGTAGACGCCAGTCTCCTCGTAGTACTCGTCGCGAGCGCGGCAGACGTCAATCAGCGCGGTGGCCTGGCCACGACCGATACCCTTGGTCTCGCGGGTAATGCAGATGGAACCGCCGCCGATACCGACCTTGATGAAGTCGGCACCGCAGTCGGCCAGGAAGCGGAAGCCCTCAGCGTCGACGACGTTGCCGGCACCGACCTTGACGTCCTCGCCGTAGTTGGCGCGGATCCACTCGATGGTGCGCTTCTGCCATTCGCTGAAGCCCTCGGAAGAGTCGATGCACAGGACATCGGCACCAGCCTCGATGAGCAGCGGCACGCGCTCGGCATAATCGCGGGTATTGATACCGGCGCCGACCATGTAGCGCTTGTCGTTATCGAGCAGCTCGTTGGGGTTGGTCTTGTGGCTGTCGTAGTCCTTGCGGAAGACGATGCCCATGAGGTGATCGTTGTCGTCAACGATGGGCAGGGCGTTGAGCTTGTTGTCCCAGATGACGTCGTTGGCAACCTTGAGGCTGATGTTCTTGTCGCCCACGATGAGCTGCTCACGCGGGGTCATGAACTCGGAGACCTTCTTCTGGTGGTCATCGCGGCTGGGACGATAGTCACGGCTGGTGACGATGCCCAGGAGCTTGCCCTTGGGGGTGCCGTCATCGGTAACCGGCATGGTGGAGTGACCGGTCTTCTCCTTGAGCTCGATGACCTGCTCCATGGTCATGTCGGGGGTCAGCGTGGAATCGGACTGAACAAAGCCGGCCTTGTGATCCTTAACGGCCTTAACCATAGCAGCCTCGGACTCGGGGGTCTGAGAACCGTAGATGAAGGACAGGCCACCCTCGGTAGCGAGCGCGACACCCATGTCGACGCCCGAGACGGACTGCATGATGGCGGAAACCATGGGGATGTTCAGGGTGATTGCCGGCTTCTCACCGCGCTTAAAGCGGGTTAGCGGCGTCTTAAGAGAGACGTTGTTGGGGATGCACTGCGAGGACGAATAGCCAGGGACCAGCAGATACTCCGAAAACGTGTGGGACTCACCGGGAAAGAACGTAGCCATGTTTCTCCTTTTTCCATGCGACCGGTCGGCTGCAGGCCTCATAGGACCCAGCCCAACCTTGGGCGCCCAATACTGGGGAAGTATCTTAACGCACTTTGACTGCTACAATGCATGATTTAAGAAGAGCACACGAGGGTTTGACGCAGGCTTTGCGTTTGCCCAGCAAACACTTTAGCGGGGAGACGTGGAGCGTATGAAGTACAAGACGACGGCAAAGTTGGTCATTCAAGCGTGCGACAAAGACCTGCCGGGCGTGTTCGGCCACGGCTGCGTCTTGCTGCTGCAGGGTATTGCCCACGAACACTCGCTCAACCGTGCCGCCAAGAGCATGGGCATGGCGTATTCCAAGGCATGGCGCATCGTAAACGAGGCTGAAGGGCAGCTGGGCTGCAAGCTCATCGAGCGCGACGGCGCCCGCGGATCCACCCTCACCCCCGCCGGCGAGCGAGCCATAGCGGTCTACGAGGAGCTGCAGACCGACATCAACAACGTCATCGCCACCAAAGCCAGCGACCTCATCGCCAGCATCAATGCAGAGTAGTCCTTTTGGGACTGAATTGTTGTCCACCGTGCCCTCGGATTGAGGCTCGTGCCACAAAACGGGCCCATCTACTACGTTTAGCTGAATACCCTCGACCATACCGGACATTATGAAAATAAAACCGCTGGTAGACAGCTTGGCAATTTTCGAAATAGGCGGGTATGGTCGACCCCTATGGCTTAAACGTAGTAAATAGGCCGTTTTCGTGACACACACCCCGATTAGTTACTTTCGGAGCGCGTTGTCCAGGGTGGACGCTACAACCAGGGGGTCGTCGGTACCAGCGAAGAGGCGAATGGTGCTCCCCTGCTTGCCGCGCGGAGCAGAGAGTCGCGTCGTTGCGCCGCCGGCGGGCGATGTGCGAAACTCCCCCGGCAAAGCATCGAACAAATCGCCCGCACTGCGCTCGATAAGGTCAAACTCAACTGCCGGACCAAAGCCGTGCTCGAGGATTCCAGTTGCAACCGCATGGTCGGGATGCGAGCTCAGTCCAGGATAGCGCACGGCGTGCACCATCTCATTGGCAGCCAAGTACTCGGCCAGCGCACGTGCGCGGTCGAAATGTGCCTGCATGCGGGCATCGAGCGAGTCCAGCCCGCGCTCCAGCACACCGGCCTCATCAGCAGGCAAATCAAGTTTGACCAAGCCACAGCCCTCAAGCAGAGCATGCGCGCACTCGGCAGCAGCATCCACACGATGGCGCTTGAGCTGCGAGCGCGCGACCGATATGGCAACCAACTTGTGCGGAGCCTCACCGGCGCACACGCGGTCAAGTGCCTCGAGCGACAGCACGGCACCCAAGCGCAACGGATCGCACCCAAAGACACCAGCCACGGTGCTATCCACCACGAGCAGCGCATGAGCCTCACGCGCGGCACGTCCTAACGCGCGCAGATCGGGCACGCGCAATCCAAACCCGCCAATAGAGTTGACGAACCACCACAGGTGCGGCCCCTCGACCTCAAACGAAGCATCAAAGCCCTCGGACGCAGCAGTAAACGCCGCAACCGACGGCTCCCCCACCATAGCCACGCCGCATCCATCAAAGCCGCGCGCAAACGCATCGGCAAAGTCATCGGCAAACACAACCAGGCGATCGCCGGGACGTACAACCCCCAACAGAGACAGCGCCGCCGGCACATGCGAGGCCGCAACCAATCGCGCCTCACGCGCGCCGGCCCTCAAAGCCCAGGCCTCTTCTAGCTGCTGTACGTCCACGCGGCACCGTCCCTTCATAAGCAAAAACCCACGATGCGGGTGTTCCCCGCATCGTGGGCAACGGCTGCAGTATAGCGCCGATAGGCAACGAATCGCCTAGATATCGAGCGTGTGATAGGTCACACTCGCACCCGAAGCGTCAACGGTCACGCCATAGGCCTCGGGATAGATGCGCGTCGAGAACACAAGCGCACCATCGTTCACAAACACCTCGACCGACGAGACATCGCCAACAATGCGCACGTTACGAACCTCGTCGACGGGCTCCCAACGCACGGTACGACCCTCTTTAAACCAATCGAATACCCAAACCCCTCTTAATCGCTTTGTTCCAAACGTCGTTAAGCCTCTTAGGCCAATTTGCAATAAAGAAAAGGCAGGTGCAGCATGCGCAAAATGAATCATTGTTCAGACGATCAATCTCATTGAGCAGAAGTTCAGAATGATTGATTCCCGCCACGGTCGCAGCTAAGTCAGCCAGAGGCTCATTTGCAATTGGCATCACCTGCTCATTAGTTAACCAAAGCGACCTCAGGGCATGGACGGCAATAATGCAAGCAAATGTAAAACCATCAATACGCCCAATATCCGCAAGCGAATCTCCCCTCCTGGCAACCCAGTCCTTATAAGATCGCTGACCAAAAATCACATTTGAAGGAACAAGGGCGTCATCCAGAGAGCGATACTTCAGGGGATCAAAATCACGATATGCTTCAACCGATGGATAGCTTAGATATAGTTGACCCATATCAGTACTATCGCAGTAATAGTCTTGCATTAGCTCAAGCCGCTTAAAATCGTGCCGATTGTCCTGAGGATCTAAGTCAAATATGGGCAAGGTGTCAGTAAAACTGGATTCGAGAAGCTCTGTCGCATCATCTTTATCCGGAAGAAGCTCGGCAACAAAGGACCTAAGATCAACGGCCTCAAAATCGCAACCGTATTCTTGAAAGAGCTTGTCTAGAAAGTCATGAACATTAATCTCGACATGAACAATTTGATGATCATCTGCGAGGCTAAAAGAATCAAACATGCGCTCCATCAGCTGCGGCTCGCGTTTAGCACCTTCGACAATGAGCAGGACGTTCTTTACGGACGCATTGTTCATGACTAGTCAAACTCTCCGGCACGGAGGAGCTTCTCAATGTTGTTGCCAAGCCTCAACTCGCGATCGGTGGAATCGGCCAAAGTTCGAATGCCCCCTTTTGCAGAGATTTGATAAACGCAGTCAGGCCTCATTACGCCATTCTTAACAAGCGAGGTATTGTGGGTCGAGCACAGAATCTGACACGATGCCTTTGAAGCAAAGAACTTCAAAAGGCTCTCTGCCATCTCAAAGTGACAAAAAGCGTCAAACTCATCTATGAACAAAAAACTGGCCGACTCGTTAAGCTCAAGCTCAGAGAACAACTTAACCAGGGTTCTTGTACCGCTAGAACATGCCTCGACAAACGGGATGCATCGAATAGGGTGATTGAAATACAGAACAGGCGAGCCGTCGGACTCTTTAATAACGATCAGAGACTCATCGACTCCAAAATTGCGAATAAATGACTCGAATTCCGCAACTTTGTTCTCGCGTATGATCTTGTCGATCACCCTTCTTGTTTCAAACCCTTTTAATCGAAAAAAGTCCATGCGAATCAGCCTCATGCGCGAGACAAATCGTCGCAACTCCGCCAAGACGCCTAAAACATTAGTTGGAAGACTGCTCGTTATATATGAAAGAAGGCTCAACGAAGTATCGGAGAATTCAAAATTGATCCCAGCAGCACCAATTCGTTCAAGATGGTTCTCTTCGAAAACGCCGCGTGCGTTATTGAAATCGAAAATGAGACTCTCATCAATCGATAGGCTCTCATGAAGCCAAGTAGTCGGAGAAGTCTTCTCATAGCTGTAATTGATTTCGCGACCGTCAAATTCAAAGACATAAGTGAACTGTGCCGTGCCTCGCCCACAATCAGCATTCAAAAACAGACGATCATCCTGGTCAGAATAATCGAATGCCTCTGGAAAGCCGAGTGTAATGTCGAATAAAGCTGAACCGAAATTCGATTTACCAGACGCATTTCTGCCGATCAAAAGTGCGGTTTTCACGGTTCCGTTTTTAACGTTATTTTCTGCAAACTGGTAATCACGAGAAGCAGCAAAATTAAATAAAACCCGAGTCGAAAAATTCCTATAGCCATCAACAGTAAAACGCTTAAGCATGAGAGTCTCCTATCTCTTGCCGTAATTATATTACGGCAAGAGATAGGAGACCTGCATCAATTACGTCACTGCGGGAAAAGTCGTGTAACCAAAGCCCATCCGAACCATGAAAACCTACTGCGAGAGCCGCTCAAACCAGAAGTATGCTGCAAATACTAGACATGCCGACCACACTGGAAAGCGGCAACGCTTCTACCAGCGGTTTCTTTTCATGAAAAAAGCGGTGTGCTCGAGGGTACCGAAATTTGCCGCATACTTCCGTTCGGCGTTTCCAAAAGTTTGGTGAAAACCTGAGATCGGTCGACCTAACCGCTGTTTAAAACTATCGTGACCTGCGGTTTTGTTGAGCACCTCCCTGGCGCCGCGCGGGCTATCGTGTTCTGCGACGGGCCGGACGCACAGAATCTGAGTGGCATCTTGGCTCATATCCTTCTCGCCATGCTGTACCTCCTTGGTCTCGGCCGCATGGACAGCCGGAACGCACCAGCGGGCGATGCCGATGAGAATATCGCGGTGCCGAACACCAATATTCTAGATGCGAGTGGACGGTTCTTAAGCGCAATATTGACGTTGTCGATGAGGGCGATTACTCACTTCTGCCCCACAAGCCCTCACCCACTCGTTCTTCAACGTGTTTATTATTACTCATGAGAGGCCTATCGTTATAAAGGACAGGTGTGCACACAAGCACACAAGCGAGAAACACCTAAGGGGTACCCGAGCTTGAAAGAAGCCCGAATACCCCTTAAGATAAAAGTGACTGGTCGCAGTCATTTATTTGTCAGGCCTTAGTCAGCCTCTAGGGCCTGACCACTAACGGTTCTTCACGTGAACCTTTTTGGTAGTACTCCCCACCTTTACCAGACGTCCGGTCTTGGTAACGCGGTATTTGGGGATAGTAATTGTCACGTACATTCCTTCACCTCCTTCGAAGAGATATCGCATTGCTTAGCGATGCTTCGCGATTTGGTGCTTGACCAAAGTCTTTGCTGCCAAAGACTTCTGCTTTGAGCTAGAGCTGGAGCTTGCAAGCTTTTTGGCAGCCGCACCGACTTTACCGCCGTGATGGACAGGCATACTTCCCTCCTTTCAACGAATCGCTACGAACATCTGTACCATAACGTATGAGGTTCTCAAAGTCAATTCAATATTTTATACGTTTGTCTCATTCTGTCTCATGTTATAATTCTCCTAGAAAGGAGAGGCCATGAAACGTGCCGATATAATTGATTTAATCCGCTTCCATTCAGAGGACAACGAAGTCGCTTTCAATGAAACCGCCTCGCGTATCGCCAAGGAATTCGAAGATACCGGCTATGGAGATCTCGCGGGCTATATAATGAGTCTTCTCGCTCAGACGAGGACATTTATACCTCAAACGCTTGAGCAGCCTTATGAGTACCTACAGCAGGTCGTTATAAACAACGATCCTCTACCCCTTCCCGAATGCATCTCCCAAGAAATACATGGACTGATAAACGCCCTAAACAGAAACATGGGAATCAATACCGTCCTTTTCTACGGCGCCCCTGGAACCGGTAAAACCGAAACAGTCAAACAGATCGCAAGAATACTGGGAAAGAAGCTTTTTTCTGTTGACTTCAATCTCATTATCGATAGCAAATTGGGCGAAACGTCCAAGAACATCAACAGGGTCTTTAGCGAGATCAAAGACACCGGCTCGGAATCTCTGTTTCTATTTGACGAAATCGATGCGCTCGCTCTCGATAGGATTGGGCAAAACGATGTTCGTGAAATGGGACGAGCGACAAGTTCTCTTCTTAAAGAGCTCGATGGGCTTGACGGTTGCGCAAACATAATTGCAACAACGAATCTTCACGACAAGCTTGACAAGGCACTCTTGCGCCGATTTGACGCACAAATTAACTTTGACAAATACAGCCATGAGGACTTGGCAGAAATAGCCCTGCTGATCATTAAGTCACAAAGCAAACGCTACGACTTCATAAAATATGATTCTCGGACTTTGAAAAAAATATTTGATACCTGTATCTCAATTCCCAATCCCGGAGAATTGAAGAACATCATAAAAACCTCAATCGCCTTTTCCGATCCAACCGTCGAGACCGACTATCTAACCAGGCTGTATCTCCAACTAAACGACATGGATAAGGTCGACATTGAAGTTCTAAGAAAACAGGGGTTTACGCTTCGGGAAATTGAAGCATTGACAGGAATATCCAGGAGCACCATCGCCAGAAACCTGAAAGGATAATCATGAATGATTTGCTTCGTCTCTCAGGTGCCTTCGAAACAAAGGGCGCGTCTGGGCCGGGAGCTCCGTCGCTTCCCGCAAAAGCTAAGGTCACTTCTACGAAAATCAAACGGCTAGGCACATCTCTAGAAACGCTCCTTGAAGAATGGAGTGGCGAATTTTTAATTAAGAGCATACTTGTATCAATCGAATACAGGCAGATCGTCGCAAAGAGCAACAGAGTCCGACGTCTCCTCAAGGGCGGGATAGGCCAAGAACCCGAGGCAACCATTAGGGGCGCTCGCTATCTAGATATCGATACTCCCCGCGCAAGGCACGTAATGACTCATTACGTGCCTAAAGAGACTATAATTTCAACGATAAATGAGCTGAGGGAAGCTGCCCGCATTGTGGATAACCACTTCTCAGGATCCATTGACAAGAACAAATTGAGCAGTCTTTGGGATGAAAAGGATTCAGTTGAATCAAAAAAATGGAAACGAGACTACTCGACCATTATCAGTAAAAGCGCCTTTTCTCAGCTAATACGAGACTGCCACTATGTCGAGAAAATATATATTAGCGATGCACCCACCGTTCATACCAAGACAACGTCGACGGCTCCAACGAACTCGTTAGTAACTCTTTACCGAACAGAAGTTGATATCAAAACACTGCTGCAAAAACTCGATCTCAACGTTGCCGCAGCCGATATCCTCGATAACACCGTACAACTTTCAGAAGAGCAATACTACGAGCTAACAAGCAAGGCTCCATACCTTGTAGCAATGAGCATAAACGATTTATCCTCCTATACCCCAATACGGGCCAGCTCTGAAACGGTAATGCGGGAAAGCAATCTACCGCTATTTCCTTCAACCGAACCCGTGATCGGTGTTATCGATACTGCGTACGAACAAAAAAGTTTGCCTTACTTCCACAATTGGGTTGAATACAAGTCGATGCTCCCTGAGGATGTTGAAATAAGACCTTCCGACACCTCTCATGGGACATCTGTCGATTCACTAATTATCGATGGACCGAGATGCAACCCATGGCTGGAAGACGGATGCGGCAATTTTAGGGTCAAGCATTTTGGAGTAGCAACTGGCGGAAACTACAGCTCATTCACCATTATGACGATGCTGCGTAAAATTTTGAGTGAAAACCCAGGCATCAAGGTTTGGAATCTGTCTCTTGGATCTGATGAATCCATCGACCACAATTCAATATCACCCGAAGCCGCCCTACTGGATAAATTGCAGGCAGAATATGATGTTCTGTTTGTCGTTGCCGGCACAAACAATCACGATGGCTCAACAGATCGAATAGGGTCTCCAGCGGACTCCGTCAACGCTCTCGTAGTCAACTCGGTAAGGCGTGATAAAACTCCCGCTTCATATACTCGGAGAGGTCCTGTGCTCCATTTTCAGCATAAGCCCGATGTTTCATACTATGGTGGAGATATAGACGAACCGCTCAACTGCTATGGGAGCGACAGACCAAAAAAGGAAATGGGCACATCCCTCGCAGCGCCCCTTGTCGCAAGAAAAGCAGCTTATCTCATCTACAAAATGCACCTTAGCTGCGAGTCAGCGAAGGCACTCTTGATCGATTCGTCAAAATCTTGGAATCAGCCTTCGGATATGAACTCTCTTGGCTATGGAGTAGTGCCGATTCATATTAACGATGTAATTAAAAGCAGAAACGATGAAATTAAGTTCCTCATTACGGGAACCGTCACCGATTACGAAACATACAACTACAAGATACCGATTCCAGCCGTCAGAAACACTCATCCTTCTGTCGCACGGGCAACCCTTTGTTACTTTCCAAAATGCAATCGCGATCAAGGCGTTGACTATACCTGCACGGAGCTTGATTTACATTTTGGAAGGTTGAACAAAGGCAAGCTCAGTTCCCTCAAAGCAAACACGCAGGGAGAGAAAGAAGACTACACTGACGAAGAAACTGCCAGAAAGAGCCTTCAGAAGTGGGACAATACGAAGTCAATATCTGACTCCCTAACCAATCGAAGCAGGCCAAAAAAGGCTTATGAAAACCCTCTCTGGGGTTTGAAGATACGCAAGACCTCACGATATCAAGATGGGTCCCATGAACCGCAAAGGTTTGCCGTCGTAATCACCGTTCGCGAGCTCGACGGAGTCAATCGCATCGACTCTTTCATTCAGCAGTGCAACGCACTGGGCTGGCAGGTCAACCGCATTAGAGTCGAAAACGAGCTTAATATTTATGAGGAGAGCCAGGTTGAAGTTGATTTTGAATAAACTCCTTTCATAAATTAGTCAACTAGTTATGTGGCCAACCGAGGTTGATTGCCGTATCTTGGTTGGCCAGTTCTAGCCATTTCGTTGCTAATTTGTACGTATACACCAGAAGTAATTACTTTTAAATTGCCAGTCAAATGCGGCCAGCCTCATCCCCTACAGCCGCAACATAAAGCACGATGCGTCATCGTGCAGCTTAAGCCGTGGATAATGATCAAAGTCTGGGTCCAGGTTTTCTTCAGCGCGCAGACGTACAAGGAGCTCATCAAACGACTCGCGAGTCGCCGTAGCGAGAAACGCCGCAGGATCGGCCAACCCAAACAGATCAAATGCGCGCTCCAGCCCGTCGGACATAGCGCAAACATAATCAACATCCTCGACAGGATACTGCATCACATTGAGATGCTCCAAGGCAACCCCAGACGGATCAAGAATCCAATAGCCATCGGGCTTATTCTTGAGCTGACGGTTCGCAAGCAATATATCGTTGACGGCAGCACGCTTCTGCACCCCAGTCATTGCTCTGCCACGCGAGCGATCGACCATCACGTCCACTGCTGTTTAGTCGAGCTCCGCAATCCGCTCATCAGACATAGTCACGAGCGAGCCGTCTTTAAAACCGATGAACGCTGGAGAGTCACCTAGGGAGACAATATCGACCAAATCGCCTGAAACAGAGACCACCACCAACGTGGAGGAGGGAAACAGTTCCTCGTTGTCCGTCAAACCGTGTTTGCCGATAAAGTCACACGAATCTTCCACCGCGAGGCGTATGGAATCGACAATTCCACGAGACATGTCTAAATACTCACAAATGCGGACGCCAACAAAATGACTGAACCACTGAGCGTCCGAACCAGAATGATGCGGCAGCACACGCGTGCCGGTGATGCCAGAGGCTCCATCGAGTAGCACAGCATATGTCGACCCAACTGCAACGTAATCTTCATTAACCTGATTACCTATAGCAGAGCAGAAAAACTTGGCCTTGAACATGGAATCACCGCTTTCGGTAAACTGGCAAGCAAACGCAAAGCCATATCATCACTATCTAAGCCTGAGCAGACTTCAGGAATTTCGCCTTTGCTTTCTGATTACCATTGAACACAGTATCAACAAGAGATTGACGTGCAGATTTGCTCATATGAGGATGCTCGACAATATATCCAGCAGACAAAACCGTAATCGCCACAATAAAAGGCCACGCGACATGCTCCCGCGCAGTCTTAATGGATTTCTTTGCTACGTTGCAAAACTCCTTCTCGGAGTTCGACCGCAGATATAGCGCGAGCATAAATAGCGAGTAAAAATCGCTTTCGTCAATAATCTTGGAGAAACCCAGAACACTAAGAGGTCCACAGGCATTAGACGCTACCGTGTCCAGCTGTCCGATACAACCCGACAGCGCTACCATAGATAATAACTTTCTAATTTTTGGCCTAGCCTCTTCCGGAGAATCTAGCTGGCCAACAACATCTTCGACCATTTCGTCATAGGAATCATCAACCGCTTCTAAAAGCAAATTGAGAGCAGCGCCAGTTGCGTAGTAGATTTGTTCTCTAACAGTCGCCTTAAGCGGCTCCTTTAGTTTTACCTGCTGTCGATTAAGGCAACGTCCCGCAATAGCAACATATTTCAAAGCAATAATTGCCGACTGAAAGGCACTCCTCGTTTCAGGAACCTCATATTCATAAACGCCAGCATAACTAACCCTTTCAATGGCTTCACAATTTCTTTGGCTCTGTTAGACCAAATTTGACACGATCGGCTGTTCG
>NZ_QSQO01000008.1:29602-96513 GCF_003436775.1 Collinsella sp. TF11-5AC | reverse complement strand
GAGGGGCGCCGGGGGCGGGAATCTGGGCGTACACATTTCCTGCACATTTTGGGATCCGGCTAACGTTTGCCAGCCGTTACCTACCGCTCGCCGAGCATCTCTTTATATAAGGCAGCCTCATGGTTAAAGCGGATACGTCCCCCTAGCTAAAGCACAGCCAGCATCGAGCAACTCATCACGTTCTTCCACCGAGAACCCCTCGGCGTAGACGCGCACCACTGGTTCGGTCCCGCTAGGACGGACCAGCAACCACGTGTCATCCTCGAATGCCAAACGCAAGCCATCCATATGACTAACGTTTTGCGGCACCTTGCCACAAATCGACTTGGGGTTTACGCCCGGCAGCAGGGTTCGCAACGTTTCGGCATCTTCGGCCTCAAGGCGCAAATCGCGTCGACCGTAACTCGTCTTACCAAAACTGTCCTCGAGTTGGTCGACCAGAACGCCCAAAGGCGCGTCCGTCTTTGCCATAAGCTCGCACAGAATCAGACAGGCGAGGATTCCATCGCGCTCGGGCATATGCGCGGCGATGCCGATACCACCGGCTTCTTCGCCGCCCATGAGGACGCCGCCCTTCTTCATCTCCGCCGCTATATATTTGAAACCGACTGGTTTGACGGTCACGCGGCAGCCAAGCGCCTCGGCAATGCGACGCACGAGCGTCGAGCATGAAAGATTGACAACGACGCGCCCCTCCAAATTACGAAATTGAACCAAGTCGCCCAAAACGAGCGCCATGATCTGATGCGGATGTATATATCTGCCGCGCTCGTCAACCGCGCCGATACGGTCGGCGTCGCCGTCGGTCACCAGGCCAGCGCAAGCTCCGTCCTCGATAACCGTGCGCTCGCAAGCGTCCACCCACGGCTCAACGGGGTCGGGGCAGATATCTTCTTGGTCAGGTGCCTGCCCGGCATGAATCTCGTGCACCTCAACGCCAAGCTCGCGCAGCAAGTCGGCTAGATAGCCCTGGGCTGCGCCGCCCATGGGATCAACAACCACGCGCAGGTGCGCGGCACGGATGGCTTCGGCATCAACAAACGATGCCACCGCCTGCATATAGTCAGGAATGATATCCGCGGTGCGATATTGCCCCTCGATCCCCATTGGCTCGGGAGCCATGGTCTCTTCGAGCTCTTCGATGACATCCTGGTTGGCGGTCGAGCCGTCACCCATGCGAATCTTGAGACACAGATAACCCTGCGGATGATGGGACCCCGTCACCATGAGCGCGCCGCACGCCTCACCGTCATAAGCCGCCGCCCACGTAAGAGCAGGGGTCGGAACAGGTCGCGAAGCGAGCACGGCGTCTAGCCCGTGCGCTGCTAGCACACCCGCCGCAAGCTCAGCGAACTCGCGCGCCAGGGGCCGAGTGTCGAACCCTATATATACTGTTTTGCCCGGATTGGTCTTTTGCCACAACTCGCCGACGGCATCGGCGATACGGGCAACGTTATCGGCAGTGAAGTCCTCATCGACGCGAGCGCGCCAACCGTCAGTTCCAAAATGAATTATCGCGCACACGCGCAGACACCTCACAGTGTTTGGATCATGGTACGCATGAGGTATACCCGCGATACACACTCGGCAACCTGCCGGCACCAGCATTCACCATTTGGGCAAATGCTGCCGAGGACATGCAAGCAATAAAAAAAACCGCCCCGTATGGAGCGGTTTTGCCCTTTATATATCGAGCGCCTCGGCCATCGCTGCCGTAGTGATTGCCGTGGTTCCACAGCAACTGCCCACCATTGCGGCACCGGCATGTCTCCATTCGATGCATGCGCGCGCGAAAGCTTCAGGGTTCTCGTGCCATACGGGGCCATCCTGAGTCTGGACCGGATCGCCCACGTTGGGACGCACCGTGACGGGAGTAGTCGCCGATGCAACCATCCTGGGCACCGCCGCGTTCGCGGCCGCAAGCGAACAGCAATTAACACCAACCGAGTTTGCGCCGTGTTTTTCGGCGTACAAAACGGCTGCCTCGATGTTGAGGCCATCGCCCAACAGGTCGCCTTTGTCATCAACGACAAAACTCACCAGGACAGGCATGCCGTCAGCGGCATCTCGAGCGCCGGCAAGCATGGGCTGCAAATTACGGATAGACGTCACCGTCTCGATCAGCAGACCATCAACACCAGCATTGAGTAAGGCGTGCGCCTGTTCGCGCGCAATGCCTCGGATCTCACGAAACTCGGCAGAGTCCTCGGCAAACCACTCAATACCGATCGGACCCATCGAGCCCAGCAGCAGCTGAGGGTGCGCCTGGCGGGCATCGTCGACGGCCCCGCGATTGACCTCCGCCACGGACGGCGCAATCTGGTCGTGCTTGAGGGCATAGCTTGATGCCTGAAAGGTATTGGTAATGAGTACCTGCGCGCCGGCGGCGACATACAAGCGATGGATACGAGAAACGGTCTGCGGCTCTGCCAGATTCCAAAACGCCGGTGGAATATCGGCGGCATCGTACTCACTCAACAGAACACTGCCCATGGGGCCCTGCGCCAACAAGGTCTCGCTCGACAAGCGGCGCGTAAGTTCCTCGGCACCAAAGCGGTTGTAATAACTCGTATCCATACATATCCCGCTATTCCTCGACGCTGATTCCCTGTTTTTCGAGATAGGCGAGCCAGCGGTTCATCGTGTCCTCGGATAGCGCATGCTCCATCATGCAGGCCTCGGAATCGGCTCGCTCAAATTCGACACCGAGCTCCTGAACCAAAAACGTGCGGACGAGGCGATGACGGTACCAGATAGCCGTGCCAACCTCGCGGCCGCGATCGGTCAGGACTACCTTGCCGTAGTGCGATTGCTCGACAAGCTCGGATGCCTTGAGCGCCGAAACCGCTTTATTGACCGATGCCTTGGAGACGCCAAGGCGCTGCGCGATGTCGACCGATCGCACGCCGTTGGTTTCCCCCTCTTCGCTTTCAATGCGAACCATGCACTCCAAGTAGTCTTCGTTCGCCACCGTCAGATGTAGTTCGCGCGAGCTATTTGTCGTATCCATGATCTTCCGTCCCTTCTGCATTCAATGGCTGATTCTACCCCATCCAAGCGTCGCGGTATGCCGTGGCATACCGTGCTAGAGTTCTTGTTGCACACGACGACCAAGATTGGAGCGGTCTTTATGGAAAACACCACCACGAACCCCGATGTCCTCGAGCGCTTTTTGCGCTACGTCCAGATCAACACGCAGTCCGAGGATGCAAACTGCGACCAGGTACCTTCGAGCACCGTTCAGTTTGACCTTGCCAACGTGCTGGCTGAAGAGCTGCGCGAGCTTGGTGCGGAAGATGCCCACGTGACCGAGCACGCCTATGTCTGCGCGCATATCCCCGCAAGTGCGGGCGCTGAGGACAAGCCCGCCCTGGGCCTGATCGCCCATCTCGACACCACCGAAGTTGCACCGGGCGCCGGCGTGAAGCCGCACATCGTACACTACGAAGGCGGCGACCTGGTCTGCGGCACGGTTGACGGTAAGCCCGTTGCCATGAGTACCGCCAAGCTTCCCGCCCTGAATGACCTCGCGGGTGAGGACCTGGTCTGCAGCGATGGCACCACGCTGCTGGGCGCGGACGACAAGGCAGGCGTCGCCGAGATCATGTCACTTGTCGCGCGTATCGCTCAGGACCCTTCTCTGCCCCATCCCGCACTCGGCATTTGCTTCTGCCCTGACGAGGAGATCGGCCACGGAGCCGAGCTGCTGGATATCGATACCTTTGGCTGCAAGTACGCCTACACGGTCGACGGCGGCCCCATCGGCGAGCTGGAGTGGGAGTGCTTTAACGCCGCCGAGGCGACTGTCTGCTTTGAGGGCCAGTCCATCCACCCGGGCGACGCTAAGGGCCGTATGGTCAACGCAGGCAATCTGTTCTGCGACTTCAACGCGTTGCTCCCCTACGTGCAGCGTCCGGAGTATACGGAAGGCTACGAGGGCTTTTATCACCTTGAGGGTGTATCTGCGACCGTCGATCACGCCACAGCGCGCTATATCGTCCGCGACCATGACGCCGCCAAGTTCCAGCAGAAACTCGACCTTATTGATGCCGCCGCCTCGATGCTCAACCAGCGCTTGGGTGACAAGCGCGTGACAGTCGAGATTAAGCAGCAGTATCGAAATATGGCCGAGATCGTTTGTGACTTTCCCGAGCTTATTGATGTTGCCAAGGAAGCCTACCTTGCCTGCGGCGTTGAGCCCCAAGTGCTGCCGATTCGCGGCGGCACCGACGGCGCGCAGCTGTCGTTCCGCGGTCTGCCCTGCCCCAACCTTTCCACCGGCGGCTATTGCTACCACGGCGTCAACGAATTCGTCCCGGTCAGTTCGCTCGTCAAGATGACCGACGTGCTCCAGGAGCTCGTCGCCCGCTTTGCATAAGCCTGGCTGCACAAGTCCAAAAGACGAATCGCCCCGTCCTCTACAGAGAACGGGGCGGTTTTTGATACAAGGGGAGTAGTCAACATCGCAGGTTGAGCCAACGTCAGCGAGCGACGTCCAAGGCGAACAAGTTGGCATGAAAAAGGCAGGGCATTGACCTTCTGGTCATGCCCTGCCTTTTGAATGACAAATTGTCGCCTTGGGCGGCGCGCAGCGTCGAGTCGTTACGGCGTTTGGTAAAACGCCGTAACTTAGTAGTTGGCCTCGTAACCGTTGCCGTCGCCGGTGGGCTGTTCGTAGTAGTCCGAATCGCTCGAATCGCTTGAGCCATCGGAATCGTCAGAGCTGACCGATGAGGTTGCGGTGCCGTTTGCGTAGTCGTCAGACGTGTTGTTGCTGAGATCGCCGATCGTAGAGCTGGAGCCGTCGGAAAGACCCATGGTGTTGGGACCCTTGGGATCCTTGCCGGCATCGACGCGCTCCATCATTTCCTTGAGCTCGTCCTCGTAGACAAAGACGTAGCTCACACCGTCAATCATGGTGCTGTCGTCGGCGTACGAAGGCAGGTTGGCCGAGTAGATACCGTCGACATCCATACCGCGCATGGCGTTGACCGTAGAGACGATATCCTGAACGCTCATATCGGTCACGAGCATATCGGACAGCGAATTAACCAGGCCAAAGATCTTCGTGGCATCGAAGTTATTGAGAATCTGGTTGGCAAGGGCGCCAAGCACCTGACGCTGGTGGCGCATGCGCGTGTAATCGCCGTCGGCATAGGTGTAGCGGCAGCGGGCATAGGTAAGGGCGGTGGCACCGTCCATATGCTGCTGGCCAGCGGTAATCTTAATATCCAGGTGCTCGGGGTCGTCAACATCATCGGTTGCGTTAATGTCGATACCGCCAACCGAATCAATCAGCGCCTGCATGCCGTCGAAGCTGACCTCGGCATAGTGGGAAATCTGAACACCGCACAGCTCGTTGACCGCCTCGACCATGGCCTCGGCGCCGCCAACGGTATGGCAGGCGTTGATCTTCATGGTCTCGCCCTTGTACTCGACCTTGGTGTCGCGCGGAACGGAAATGAGCGTCGCCTGCTTTTGCGTGGGGTCGATGCGTGCCAGGATAATCGAGTCGGCACGATACGTATCCTCGCCCGGACGGCCGTCGGTGCCAAGAAGCAGCACGTAGAACGGATCCTTTGCCTCATCGGTGTCAACCAGAACCCGACGCAGATTGTCAGTAATGACATTAGAATCGCCGAGCTTGCCCATAATGGTGGCAAACCACAGGCCGGCAGCGGTAGTGGCACTCAGCAGCACGCCAAGCACGACAATGAGCGCGACGTGACGAATCGTGTGGCTACGGCGACGTTGACGAGCGCGCTCGGAATAGCGAGCCACGTTATCGCGACTGTAGATCTTGGCCTGCGCACCAGTTGAGGGTCTTCGGGTGGTGGTATCCGCGAGGGGCTTTTTATTAAACATAGGCAACCTGTATTAGTAGATGACGGGATCGGGGACGGCAGCATGCTCGACATGCGCGCCGAGCGCCTGCAGCTTTTCGACAAACTGCTCGTAGCCGCGCTTGATGTGATGGATAGCCGAAACCTCGGTCGTCCCGTCGGCGATCAAGCCCGCTACGACGAGGGCCGCTCCGCCACGCAGATCGGGCGAGGTAACCTGTGCACCCGAGAAGCCCTTGACGCCATGAATCATGGCATGATGGCTCTCGATACGAATGTCGGCACCCATGCGCACCAGCTCAGAGGCAAACATAAAGCGATTCTCGAAGATGTTTTCGGTAATAACGGAACTGCCGTCGGCGAGGGCGGAGAGCACCATAATTTGTGCCTGCATGTCGGTCGGGAAGCCGGGGAACGGAAGCGTCTGGATGTCGGCCGGCTTGATGCGCTTGGCACGGTTCACATGGACGCCATCCTCGACGCGCTCGCAGTCGATACCCATGAGCTCCATCTTCTTGAGCACCATACCCAAGTGAATGGGACAAAAGCCCGTGACATCGACACCGCGATCGTCTGCCATCAACGCACCGGCGACGATAAAGGTACCGGCCTCGATGCGGTCGCCCACTACGCGATGGGTAACAGGATGCAGCTCTTCCACGCCCTCGATGGTCACGACAGGCGTACCGGCGCCAACAATCTTGGCACCCATTTCGTTGAGCATGTTGGCGAGATCGACGATCTCGGGCTCGCGGGCGGCATTGTCGATAACCGTGGTGCCCTGCGCGCGCACGGATGCCATAATGAGGTTCTCGGTCGCACCGACACTGGCAAACTCGAGCGTGACGGTGGTACCGCGCAGGCCCTGAGGCGCGCTGGCGTTGATGTAGCCGTGGGCGGTATCAAACTCGACGCCCAGGGCCTCGAGACCCAGAATATGCATGTCGATCTTGCGGGCACCTAGGTTGCAGCCGCCCGGCATGGCGATCTTGGCGCGATGGAAGCGACCCAGCAGGGGCCCCATGACGGCGGTGGAAGCACGCATCTTAGCGACGAGCTCATAGGGAGCCTCCCAGGAATCGACCTGAGAGGTATCGATCTCGAGCGTGTGCTCGTCGAGAACATCGATCGTAGCGCCCATGCCCTTGAGCACCTTGCCCATCACGTGGACATCGGAAATATCGGGCACGTTCTGCAGCGTCGTCTTGCCCGGCGCCAGAAGCGTTGCCGCCATGAGTTTGAGCGCGGAGTTCTTAGCACCCGAGACGGGCACGGAGCCTCCGATGGCGTGGCCACCCTCAACGCGGATAATATCCAAGGTCTACCCTTTCAAAAAGCATGCCCGGGGTGGCCAAGCCATCCCGGGCATGATGTGTTCGCAAATGGTCGAACGCTAAATCGTTTGACTATTGGGCAAGCTTGAGCTTACACCATGCGATTTCATTATAGAGGTAGGCGCGGCGTGCATCATCCTCCGACAAATTACCCAGCTTCTCTTCAAAACCTTGAATATCAGCTTTAAGCTTGTCGGCATCGACGGTCGCCAAATCGCAAGCGCGCTCGGCGAGAACGGTCACGACATCGTCCGCAACCTGGGCATAGCCGCCGGCCACGGCAAACGTGTGGTCGACAGTGCCCATGGCCTTATCGGAAACGCGAACGTAACCGCGGTCGATCGTGCAGATCTCGCTGGAGTGAGCAGGCAGAACGCCAAACTCGCCATCCGTGGACGGAATCGACACAAACGCAGCGTCGCCCTCATAGGCGCAGCTCACGGGGCACACGATGCGGATACGCATAACCTACTTCTCCCCCATCTTGCGGGCGCGCTCGCGCACGTCCTCAATCGTGGAAGCATAGCGGAAAGCCTGCTCGGGCAGGTCATCGGCCTTGCCGTCGACAATCTCGGCGAAAGAGCGGACGGTATCCTCGACGCGGACGTAGACACCGGGGTTGCCGGTGAACTTCTCGGCGACGTGGAAGGACTGGGAAAGGAACTGCTGGATCTTACGGGCACGGTTGACCGTAAGGCGCTGCTCCTCGGACAGCTCGTCCATACCCAGAATGGCGATGATGTCCTGAAGGTCGGAGTACTCCTGCAGGAGCTCCTGGACCTTGACGGCGACACGGTAGTGCTCCTCGCCGACGATCGAGGGATCGAGAGCGTCGGAGGAAGACGCGAGCGGGTCGATAGCCGGGAACAGACCAAGCGACGAAATGCTACGCGAAAGAACCGTAGTGGCGTCCAGGTGCGTAAACGTCGTGGCAGGCGCCGGGTCGGTCAGGTCGTCTGCAGGGACGTAGACAGCCTGGACGGAGGTAATGGAACCCGTCTTGGTCGAGGTAATGCGCTCCTGGAGGTCACCCATCTCGGTAGCCAGCGTAGGCTGGTAACCGACGGCGGACGGCATACGACCCAGCAGAGCGGAAACCTCGGAACCGGCCTGGGAGAAGCGGAAGATGTTGTCGATGAACAGCAGAACGTCCTGGCCGCGATCGCGGAAGTACTCAGCGGTGGTAAGGCCAGCCAGACCGATGCGCAGACGCGCTCCAGGCGGCTCGTTCATCTGACCATAGACCAAGCAGGTCTTGTCGATAACGCCAGACTCGCTCATCTCGAGGAACAGGTCGGTGCCCTCGCGGGTACGCTCGCCGACGCCGGTGAACACCGAGGTGCCGCCGTGCTCCTGGGCGAGGTTGTTGATGAGCTCCTGAATCAGAACGGTCTTGCCAACGCCGGCGCCGCCGAACAGGCCGGTCTTGCCGCCACGGATGTAGGGCTCGAGCAGGTCGACGGCCTTGATGCCGGTCTCGAAGATCTCGGTCTTGGTGGTGAGCTCGTCAAAGCGGGGCGCTGCATGGTGGATGGGGTAGAACTCCTCCACCTCGGGCATGGGCTTGCCGTCGACGGGCTTGCCCATGACGTTCCAAATGCGACCGAGCGTCTTGGGACCAACGGGCATCTTCATGGGCTCACCGGTATCGGTAGCGATGAGGCCGCGCTGCAGGCCGTCGGTCGAGGACATGGCGACCGTGCGGACGACGCCGCCCGGAAGCTGGCTCTCGACCTCGAGGATCGTGCTCAGATGACCGATCGGGGTCTCGGCCTCGACCGTGAGCGCGTTGTAGATCGGGGGCACCGCGCCGTCAAACTTGACGTCGACGACAGGGCCGATGATACGCACGATGCGACCATCACCGGCAGTCGTCTTCTTGGTGGCTTCCTCGACCGCAAGCTTTACGGTGTTATTAGCCATTACTGTTCCTCCAATGCTGAGGCTCCGCCGACGATCTCGTTAATCTCGGTCGTGATCGAAGCCTGGCGCACGCGACTATACGTGCGGGTAAGGGTCGAGATGATCGCGGTGGCGTTTTCCGTCGCGGAGTGCATGGCCTTGCGGCGTGCACCCTGCTCGGCAGCCGCCGAATCGATCAGGGCCTGGTAGATGACCGTCAGGATATAAGACGGCACAAGCTTGCCGAGAACATGCTCGGGAGAGGGCACGAACTCGAACGTGGACGAGATGCGCTTAGGGGCGTCGGTCTCGTTCTTACGCGGACCGTGGGCCATAGCGATCATCTCGGGGTCGAGCGGCAACAGATGCTCGACGCGAAGCTCCTGATCCACGCGGTTCTTGGCGTGGTGGTAGACAAGCTCGACACGGTCAAGCTCACCGGCACGATACGCATCGCAGATATGAGAGGAGATCATGCGGGCCTGATTGAAATCGGGCTCAGAGGAGTTGCCCTCAAAGTGCATGACAACGTTTGCGCGGTCACGGAAATACGTGGCCGGCTTACGCCCGCACGCGATGATCTCGCACTCGATGCCGTCGTTCGCCCAAGAAGCGGCGAGCTTTTCGGCCGTGCGCTCCACCGTCGTATTGAAACCGCCGGCAAGGCCGCGGTCCGAGGCAATAACGACAATCAGGCCATGCTTGACGCTCTCATGCTTCTGCAGCATGGGATCGGTGCCCGAACAGGAGGCGTCGCCGGCGACCGTCAACATGACGTCGGTCAGCGCCTCCTTATAGGGCTCGGCCTGCTTGGAGCGATCGAGGGCACGACGGATCTTGGCCGTAGAGACCATCTCCATCGTGCGCGTGATCTGCTTGGTCGTGGTAACCGAGGAGATTCGCTTCTTAATGTCGCGAAGGTTGGCCATGGGGCTTAGTTCTCCTCTGATCCAGAAACATCCGAATGGTGCTTGGCCATGAACTGCTGCTTGAAGTCGCCGATGACACGCAAGAGCTCAGCCTTGGTGTCATCATCGATCTTCTTGGCGCGAACCTTGTCGAGCAGCAAGCCAAAGCCATTGTCCATGTACTCGATGAGCTCGGCACGGAAAGGCAGCACGTCGGCGATCTCCAGGTCATCCAGGAAGCCCTCGTTGCCAGCGAACAGCGTAACGATCTGCTCGCCAACCTCAAACGGCTTGTAACGCGGCTGCTTCAGGAGCTCGGTCATGCGAGCGCCGTGGGTCAGCTGCTTCTGAGTAGCCTCGTCGAGGTCGGAGCCGAACTGCGTAAAGCCAGCGAGCTCCTGATAGGAAGCGAGGTCCAGACGGAGGTTGCCGGCGACCTGCTTCATGGCCTTGGTCTGTGCGTCGCCACCGACGCGGGACACGGAAATGCCCACGTCGACTGCCGGGCGCTGGCCCTGGAAGAAGAGCTCGGACTGCAGGTAGATCTGACCATCGGTAATGGAAATGACGTTGGTCGGAATGTAGGCCGAGACGTCGCCGTCCTGGGTCTCGATGATCGGAAGAGCCGTCATGGAGCCATAACCGTTCTTCTTGGACATCTTGACGGCACGCTCGAGCAGACGAGAGTGCAGGTAGAAGATGTCGCCAGGATAGGCCTCGCGTCCGGGCGGACGATGCAGCGTCAGCGACATCTGACGGTAAGCCACAGCCTGCTTGGACAGGTCGTCGTAGATGACGAGCACGTGGCCGCCGGGGTTGGTCTCGCTGGCAGGCTTGCCGTCCTCGCCGTTGTACATGAAGAACTCGCCGATAGCGGCACCGGCCATAGGCGCGATGTACTGCATAGGGGCGGAATCGGCAGCGGTGGCCGAAACGATGATGGTGTAGTCGAGCGCACCGTGCTGAGCGAGGGTCTCGCGGATGTTGGCAACTGTGGAGGCCTTCTGGCCGATGGCGACATAGATGCAGACCATGCCCTTGCCGCGCTGGTTGAGGATAGCGTCGATGGCGATGGCGGTCTTACCGGTCTTACGGTCGCCGATAATGAGCTCACGCTGACCGCGGCCAATAGGCACCATGGAGTCGATAGCGAGCAGACCGGTCTGAACCGGCTCGCACACCGGGGTACGATCGATGACGCCGGGAGCCTTGAACTCGATGGGGCGACGGTGCGTGGCGACGATGTCGCCCAGGCCGTCGATGGGCTGGCCGAGCGGATTGACGACGCGGCCGAGCATGGCACGGCTCACGGGGATATCCATAATGCGGCCAGTGGTGCGGCACTCGTCGCCTTCCTTGATGGAGTCGACGGCACCGAACAGAACGGCGCCGACCTCGTCACGGTCAAGGTTCTGGGCAAGGCCGAAGACGGTCTCACCGGTATCGGAGCTCTTGAACTCCAGAAGCTCGCCTGCCATGGCGCTCTTGAGGCCGGAGACGCGCGCGATGCCGTCGCCTACCTCGTCGACCGTTGAAACCTCATGCGTATCGACCGTCGCGGAGAGGCTCGTGAGCTGCTCCTGCAGTTTCTTGGCGATATCCTGGGCATTGAGGGTTTCGGACATTAGGCTTCACCTCCGTACGAATTAGCAGAGTTTGCGAGGGTCTCCTGCGCGATGCGCAGCTGCGTCTTGACGGAAATGTCACGACGCTCGCCGCGGGCCTCGAGCACCAGGCCGCCCACGATAGACGGGTCGACCTGCTCGATAAGGAATACCTTGCGGCCGAAGTCCTGCTCGCATTTCTTAGTGATGGTTTGACGCAGCTCGTCGTCGAGCGGGATCGCCGTGGTGACGGTCACGCCCACTACATCCTCGTCTTCCTCGGCAACATACTTAAAGGCAGCTGCCACCTTGGGAAGAAGGTCGAGCTGGTCGCGCTTGGACATGGTGTCGAGCACGGCGATGATCTCGGGGCTGGCAGAAGCCAGGCGCTCGATCATCTCGAGGTCCTCGAACACATGGTTCTCGGCCTTAGCGGCTTCCAGAAGGGAGCGCGCGTAGGTCTCGAGCACCTTGTCCTGATAGCGGCTAGTCGGCATTCAGGCTACCTGCTTCCTGGATGTAGCGCTCGATGAGCTTCTTCTGCTCGGCATCGTCCTCGAGTGCCTCGCCCACGATCTTGGTGGCGACGGCAACGGACAGGTCGGCGATGGAGCTCGCGGCACCGGCGTAGATGGACTTGCGCTCGTCCTCGACGGTCGTATGGGCCTTGGCGATGATCTCCTCGGCCTCCTTGTGAGCAGCCTCGATGATACGGGCGCGCTCGGACTCGGCGTCCTTACGGGCCTCGAGGACGATGTCGGCAGCCTGACGACGGGCGTCGGTGACGATCGAGTCGGACTCAGCGCGCTTGGCGATGGCCTCCTGCTTGGTCTTCTCGGCCTCGTCGAGGCTCTCCTCGATCTTCTTGCCGCGCTCCTCCATGGTTTTCATGATGCCCGGCAGGGCAACCTTGGCCAGCACGATCCAGATGATCAGGAAGGCGATGAGCGCCGGGATGAACTCCGCCATCTTAGGGATGAGGATGTCCGCACCGGCAGCGCCGTCCTCAGCGAACGCGGAAACCGGCATGAGCAGCGCGGCCGCGGACGCAGAGAGTGCGATCGCGCTCTTCTGGGATGAAAGATTCATACTTGACGCTCCGTGCTATTTAACGATCAGCGCGACAACGAAGCCGATCAGAGCCAGAGCCTCGCCGAAGGCGGAGCCCATGATGAAGACGGTGAACACGCGGCCCTGGACCTCAGGCTGACGGGCCATAGCACCCGTAGCACCCAGAGCAGACAGGCCGATAGCAAGACCAGCGCCGATAACACCGAGACCGTAACCGATAACTCCCACGATTCCTCCTTTGTCGTGCGTGTCTTATTTCACGCAGGATAACCTTTTTATAACTGCCGGGCTCCATGGGTACGGGCACCGGCGGTTTAACGAATTGCCTTACCTTTAAGGCGCGAACGGAAGACTACTCCTCCTCTGCGACCTCCTCTGCCTCGGAGACATACACGGCGGTAAGGACCGTGAAGACGTAAGCCTGGATGGCGCCGACCACAAGCTCGATCGCATAGATCAGGATGAGGATGGCAAGCCAGGCCAGCGAAGGCAGGGCGCCGACGGCGTGCGCCGCGGAAACCTGCTGAAGCAGCGGCTGCATGAACATGCTCGCCATGATGGCGAACGAGCCCATGACCACGTGTCCTGCGAACATGTTGCAGAACAGACGGACGGCGAGCGTGATGAGGCGCAGGAAGGTCGAGAAAAGCTCGACGACCCACACGAGCACGTTCATCGGGAAGCTCACGCCCTGCGGGGCGAGGCTCTTGATGTAGCCGATCACGCCGTGAGCCTTGCATCCGTAGTAGATGAAGTACACGAAGGCGAAAATGGCGAGTGCGGCGGTGGAGCCGATTGCGCCGGTGCCGGGCTTCATTCCCGGGATCAGGCCGATCATGTTATTGATCAGGATGAACAGGAAAAGCGAGCACAGGAACGGGAAGTGCTTCTTCCAGTTCTCACCCACGACACCCTTGCCGATATCGTTCTCGACGTACTCGATGATGTACTCGAAACCGTTGACGAAGAAGCCCTTGGGAACCAGGGTCTGCTTCTTCTTGAACACGGCCAGGACGATCAGGAGCACGATCGTGGAGACGATCAGCCAAAACGAGTACTGCGTGATGCCGCAGCTCAGATCGCCCACGACAGGGGTGGAGCTGAACTCGCTGACCAGATGATTAATCTCATCAGGCAGCTTTTCAAAAATTTCCACGACTTACCTTTCGACCTCATGAGGATCTCGCAGCGCCTTGGCGACACGAACCGCGCAGGCGGCCATAAAGGCCACGAAGCCGATCGCCTCGCCCAGGAGGAACATGCGAAATGCCTCTCCGAACAACACAAACACAACCAAGGTAAAGACGAGCAGGGCGATTGCCGAGACCGCCAGACTCACCATACCCTTGAGCATGTCCGCATTCTGCTTATCGTCAAGAACCGGCTTGAGCGTAAAGACAAAGGGAAGGAAGGCAATTGCGCCCGCGATGGCGCCTGCAACGATAGCGAGCAGATCGGCTATCTGAAACACTGGCGTCCTCACTTTCCTTTTTAACGCCTCACAGAACAGTTCCCGCCAAACATTGGTGACTATTGTACGAGCCAATCGTTAAAGTACAACCGAAAAAGCATCGGTTAATACGCACCTGTTCGTTTTCTTAAGACCTTCTTTATGCCGCAGGTACGGTAATACGTTTTTCTCGAACCCTGCAGGGCAAAACGTCCGTTAACAGGAGTGCGCGCGGTCGCCTTTTGTTCGTCCGCGCGCACCGTTTCTTCGTATTTGCAGCCGCGGCCGTTTAGCCCAGCGACTAGAGCGTGCCGTAGATGCGGTCGCCGGCGTCGCCGAGGCCGGGAACGATGTAGGCGGCCTCGTTGAGATGGTCGTCGATGGCGCACGTATAAATATGTACGTCGGGGTCCTTTTCGGTCAGCGATTTGAGACCCTCGGGTGCGGCGACGATACACAGCATGCGGATGTCCTTGACACCGCGCTCGCGCAGGTAGCTGACGGCCATTTCGGCCGAACCGCCCGTGGCGAGCATGGGGTCGACAACCAGGCAGATGCGCTGGTCGATATCCTTGGGCATCTTGCAGTAATACTCATGCGGCTCGTGGGTGACCTCGTCGCGCTCCATACCGATGTGGCCCACGCGGGCAGAGGGTACCAAGTCGAGGATACCGTCGACCATGCCAAGGCCTGCACGCAGGATGGGAACGATGGCGAGCTTCTTGCCGGCGAGCTGCTTAAACGTGGCGGTGGTGATGGGGGTCTCGACCTCGACGTCTTCCATGGGCAGGTCGCGCATGGCCTCGTAGCCGTCAAAAAGCGCGAGCTCGCGCACGAGCTGGCGGAACTGATTGGTGCCGGTGCTCTTGTCGCGCAGGATCGACAGTTTGTGCTGGACGAGCGGGTGATCGACAAGGGTCACACGGGACGTATCGTAGGTGACGGTCATGGGTTGATTGCCCCTTTCGTTGCGGCCGCAAAACGGCCTTGCTGACAAGGTGTGCAGCAATGTTGCCGCCGCACGCCATGCATTAGTTTAGCGGTTTGTTGTATCGAGCAGCCTATCGCAGCCCTACTGTGAGGTGCTGAGCGAGCGCCTGACTGCATCACGCCAGCCCGCAAGGTTTTGCTCGCGGCGCTCGGCGGACATGTGGGGAAGGAAGGTCCTAACGATCTGGGCATTTTGCTCCAGCTCTTCCAGGTCTTCCCAATAGCCGACGGCAAGACCCGCCAAGTACGCGGCACCGATTGCCGTGGTCTCCACCGTCTCGCATTGCAGCACGGGGATATCCAGCAGGTCGGCCTGGAATTGCATGATGAACTCGTTGCGCGAGGCACCGCCATCGACAGACAGGCGTTCAATCGAAAGCCCCACGTCCTGCTCCATGGCGCGCAGCACGTCGTAGCTCTGATATGCCATGGATTCGCAGGCGGCACGTACGATGGTCGCACGGCTCGAGGCGCCGGTCAGACCGCACACGATACCGCGAGCATGCGGGTCCCACCAGGGAGCACCCAAACCCGCAAAGGCGGGAACGAAGTAGCAGCCCTCGTTGTCGCTAATCGAAGCGGCGAGTTGTGCCGACTCGCTCACGCTCGAGATGATGCCCATGTTGTTGCGAAGCCAGTTCATCGTTGAGCCGGCGGCAAAAATAGAGCCCTCGAGCGCATAGCTGACTTTGCCGTCCGCAGCGATACCGATGGTGGAGACCAGGCCATTCTTGGATTCGACGATCTCGTCGCCGGTGTTCATGAGCATAAAGCAACCCGTGCCATAGGTGTTTTTGGTCTGGCCGGGACGGAAACAGCAGTGGCCGAACAGCGACGCCTGTTGGTCACCCGCCACGCCCATGATGGGCGGCATGTTGGTCATGATGTCGCTCGCGACGCGGCCGTAGTCGCCCGAGCTCCAGCGAACCTCGGGCATCATGGAACGTGGAACGTCAAAGAGTGCCAGCAGGTCGTCGTCCCAATCGAGCGTATGGATATTAAAGAGTGCCGTGCGGCTGGCATTGGTGTAGTCGGTGGCAAAGACCTGGCCGCCGGTGAGGTTGTAGATGAGCCAGGTGTCGATGGTGCCAAACATGAGGTCGCCCGCCGCCGCGCTTTCGCGTGCGCCGTCGACGTTGTCGAGAATCCACTGCACCTTGGAGGCCGAGAAATACGGGTCGAGCGTGAGTCCCGTGCGGGAGCGCACCAGCCCTTCTGCGCCCTGCTCGACCAGCTCGTCGATCAGAGGTGCGGTACGGCGGCACTGCCATACGATAGCGTTATAGATCGGCTGACCGCTCACGCGATCCCAGACCACCGTGGTCTCGCGCTGGTTGGAGATGCCGATGGCGGCAATGCGGTCGGAGTGGATACCGCTCTTAAACTGGACTTCCATCATGACGGCGATCTGGCTAGCAAGGACCGCCATGGGGTCTTGCTCCACCCAGCCGGGACGCGGGAAGCTGGTTTTGACGCTGCGACGTGCCTGCGCGACGATGCATCCGTACTCGTCGACGATGGTCGCAAGTACCGAGGTGGTGCCGCAGTCGAGCGCCATGATGTAGGAACCGCCAAAGTCAAACGAGGCATCTTCCATGCCCAGGCTGCCCAGATTCAACGACATCGCTTAAACCTTTCTATTGCATCGGGTCGGACAGGACCCGTTCGATCTCTGATGCGGGAAGTGCGCCTTGGCGCAGGATCTGGAGCTCGCCGTGCTGAAACGACACGATGGTCGAGGCGTCGCGACACGGGGTCTCACCGGCGTCGACGGCAACATCGACCCCCTCCAGGATGCGACCCTCCACCGTGATAAAACTTGCCGGCGCGGGCGCGCCATGCGTGTTGGCGCTGGTGCAGGCAAGGGGGCTGCCACAGGCGCGAATGAGCGCCTGCACCACGGGCGAGGCCGAAGCGCGAAGTGCCACCGTGTCGTCGGCAGCGCGCATAAAGGTCGGCACGCAGGGGGCTGCCTTGACCACGATAGTCAGGGCTCCCGGCCAGCATCGTCGCGCGAGTATGCGGGCATCTTCCGGGATATCCACGCCATAGCGGTCGAGTGCTTCGACGCCATCGACCAGCCAAGCGACGGTTTGCGTGAGTTCACGTTGCTTGAGAGTGAAGATACGGCGATAGCCGGTGCCGAGCGCAGGAACTGCGGCGCCATTGACGGCAGCCTGCGGATCGCGCGGCCACGATGGGAATTCGCTTGTATCTTGGGGCACGGCGTCCGAGAAGGCGTTGACTGCCACGGCGACACCGTAGACGGTCTCGGTCGGGATCAAAGCCAGGCCGCCGCGGCCGAGCACCTCGGCCGTGCGCTCGACGGCAAGCCGATGCGGCTCGCGCGTTCCCTCGTATACCCGATAGACCGTCTGCATGTGTATGCCAGCCCCTTACGCTCTGGTGCAAGTTTGTTTACTGTGGGGCATTCTCGCACGAAACGTTCAACCTATTTGCCCAGAGCGCATGTTGGTTTGGTGAGCGGCTCTAGTAGTCGGTGAAAGTGAGGGGGTTATTGGACTGCGACGAACTTCTTTGGCCTGCCGGCGTGACGTTCTTGGGCGGCGTAACGCTCGATACTGTCTATCGTTATCATCCGACGGCCATCGACGAGTTCAACATCGAGTTTGCCGGCTTTGACCAGCGCGGTAATCCGCGGAGCGGAGACTTTGAGGTCCAGCGCTGCGTCTTTAAATGTTCGGCACGCCGCTTCCCGAGCGTCCTCGTGGTCGATTTCGACTGAAAGGGCCACGACCTCGGCCGAGCGTTCGTACCCTGCCGGAGTCAAACCGTTGTTGAGGTCGTCGGCCAAAAACGCCATCAGTGCCTCGGTGGCATGGGCAATCGCTTCTTCGCGCGTATCGCCATCGGCAAAGGCGCCGGGAATCTGCGGGAAGCTGGCGCAGTAACCGTCGTCTTCTTTTATGAGAACGCAGTCATAGGTAAATCGCTGCCTCATTTTGCCTCCAACTACCATCCAGCTTGGCGACGAATACTTGCCCACGTGCCCTTCTTTGGTCGATCACCACCAGAGCCGTTCACGGTGACAACACGGTCACCAGAAACATACTTAGCATGACTACCGACTTGCGCGACCTTCACGAATCCATCGTGCTTGAGTAGGGCAATGATTTCCCGAAAGGTAGGAGGTTGCATGGGCCGACCTCTTTCAGCCGTCCTAATTATAAACTAATTTATAATTTTTGCTAACCAGTTAATAAATATTACTGGCGCTGTTTGGGCTCGGTGACGATGGCTCGGACGATGCGGGGGCGATCGGTGAGGTCGTGGACGATGCGCACGTCCGACAGACCCGCTTGGCGGCAGAGCTCGGCCGCAGCGTCGAGCGCGCCCTCGTAGAGCTCGCAGGCAAAGAGGCCGCCGGCGCGCAACATGTAGGGCGCCGCGTTGAGCAGGCGGCGGAAGATATCGAGGCCGTCGGCGCCACCCTCGAGCGCCAGATCGGGCTCAAAGTCCTTGACCTCGTGCGGCAGCGAGCGCATGACATCGGTGGGGATGTAGGGCGGGTTGGAGACGAGTACGTCAAAGGTGCCCCACTCTTCACGGGGAATGGAGCTCACCAGGTTCGTGAGGCTGAAGGCGACCTCATCGGACGTGAGGCCAAGCGCATCGCGGTTTTTGGTAGCAAGGTCGATGGCGCGCGGCTCGATATCGGTAGCAGTGCAGGTGACGTGGCCGCGACGCTCCCAGGCGATCGAGAGCGAGATACAGCCCGTGCCGCAGCCGACCTCGAGAACGCGGGCAGTGCGGGGCTCGGCTGGGGCAGACGCAGCGGCATCCTGAGCTGAAACCGTCTCCTGGTCGGCACCCTCGATGGCGATGCCGTATTCGTCGAGCTCGGGCACGGCGGCTTCCGCGGCTTCGGCTTCTGCTGCTTGCGCGGCGGCTTCCTCGGCCTCGCGATCGGCCAGTTCCTCGGCATAGGCACGGCTGCCCAGTACGTCGCCGCCTAGCGCCGCCTCATCGGCAGCCGTCAGGTTGGCAGCACGGCGCTCGGCGGTCGCGCGTTCGTCGGCCAGCGCCGCCTCAGCTTTGCGGGCCTGCTCGACCTCATCGTTCCAAGGCAGCTCAACACGCTGACGGGCAGCGGCCTCGGGGCTCAGCACCTCGGTATCCAGATAGTTCAGGACTTCTTCGACGAGCATCTCGGTCTCGGGGCGCGGGATGAGCACGCCGGGGGCGCACGCGACGTCGATCATGCGAAACTGCGTGCTGCCCGTGATGTATTGCAGCGGCTCGCCCTTAGCGCGGCGGACAACGGCCGCATGCATGGTCTCGAGCTGGGCCGCGTTAAGCGTCTCGTCCATACGCATATATAGGTCAATGCGCGCCAGGCCCGTGGCGGCGCACAGCAGCCACTCGGCAGAAAGACGGGGGTGCTCCTCGCCGCGCTCGGCCAGGTACTCCTTGGTCCACTCGAGACAACGCTTGATGGTCCAAATCTCGTTTGCCATGGGGCCCTCCCCTCTTAAGCGCCGGACGGCGCGCGAATGTCGGAGCAGATTGTAAGCGAGGCCAGCGCTTGGCAAGGGGCGATTGAAGGCGATTATCGAGAATCAGCCCAGAATTTTGCACCGAGCTCGCTCAAAGTGTTCATTCGCTGACGTCTAAATTTGCATTCGTCAAGCTTTTGGCAAGGTTGCCCCAAAACTGACCAATATCTAACCAAGAACTTGCCACATCGCTTGACGCACGACCCATCAAAAATCGCCCCGCGATTTCTTGGACGTTTTTTCGAGCAATATTTTCAATTGCAGATGCATGCCGTTAATTGCTTTAAGCAGGTAAGCAGCTCAAAGGCCATCAAAACCGATTGAATAACATCTCAAAGCAATGTCCCCAATGACTCCCTACGGATCATTTGACAACCAAGGAAACGCCGATGTTTTGGCAATGCCAGCGAGCGACGTCCAGAGCGAACAAGTTGGCATGAAAAAGGCAAGGCATAGACCTTCTGGTCATGCCTTGCCTTTTGAATGACAAATTGTCGCTCTGGGCGGCGCGCAGCGTCGAGTCGTTACGCGGTTTGTAAAACCGCGTAACCTACACGGCCTGTGCCAGCTTCTCGGCACGCTCGGCGGCGGCGAGCGCCTCGATGACGGTGCCGAGCTGGTCGCCCAGGAGGACGCCATTGTAGGTGGAGTTGAAACCGATGCGGTGATCGGTCACGCGGTCCTGGGGCTGGTTGTAGGTACGGATCTTCTCGGAACGGTTGCCGTGGCCGATCTGGCTCTGGCGCTCGGCACCAAGCTCTGCCTGCTGCTTCTCGAGTTCCATCTCGTACAGACGGGCGCGCAGCATCTGCATGCAGACCTCGCGATTCTGAATCTGGGAGCGCTGCTCCTGCGACTGCACCACGGTGTTGGTGGGCAGGTGGGTGATGCGCACGGCGGAGTAGGTGGTGTTAACGCACTGACCGCCAGGGCCCGAAGCGCAGTAAGTGTCGATGCGCAGGTCAGACTGGTTGATCTGGACGTCGATCTCCTCGGCCTCGGGAAGCACGGCGACGGTTGCCGTGGAGGTCTGGATACGGCCCTGGGACTCGGTCTTGGGAACGCGCTGGACACGGTGTACGCCGGACTCGAACTTCATGACGGAGTAGACGCGGTCGCCCTCGACCTTGAACTCGATGGACTTAAAGCCGCCGGCCTCGCTGGGGCTGGAATCGAGCACGGTGGTCTTCCAGCCGCGCGACTCGCAGAAGCGCTGATACATCTTGTACAGGTCGCCGGCGAAGATGGCCGCCTCGTCGCCACCGGCGGCGGAGCGAATCTCGACGATGGTGTTCTTGTCGTCGTTGGGGTCGCTCGGGATGAGCATGTACTTGATGTCTTCCTCGAGCTGGGGAAGCTTGGCCTCGTTTTCGGAGATGTCCATCTGGAGCATCTCCTTCTCATCGGCATCGGTAGTATCGTGGAGCATTTCCTTGGCAGCCTCGATGTCATCGAGCGCGCCGATGTACTCGCGCGAGGCGGCGATGAGGTCGGACTGGTGCGCGTACTCCTTGTTGAGACGCGTGAACTCCTTGATGTCGGAGGCAACGGCCGGGTCGGAAAGCTTCTTCTCGAGCTCCTCATAGGCCTTGATGATCTTTTCGAGCTTGTCGCGCATGGCGGGACTCCTTTATATGCGTGAAGGTGAAAATCGGCAGAATTGATGGGGCGCATGGCGCCACTGCGGGGGTAAGCCCGGCTAGAGCATGTCGATCTTCAGATACATGCGCATCCCTTCGCGTGTGGGGTACATAGTTGCGATCTAACCCATACATGATAGCGTGCGCAGGCAAACCTGCATATAACCCGCACGGAATGAGTGGACGTAGCCGTTGGGTACGTTCCTTAACGACTAGTCGTTTAAGAGCGTCCCCAACGGCTAACAAAGGGACTGTCGCTTTGTCAGATTCTAGAGCGTGTGGAGTAGGGCGATGAGGAAGCGTACGCCCTGGAGGTAGGCGCGGCGGGTGATGCGCTCGTTGGTGCCGTGGACGCCGCGGTCGCACTCGTCATCGTCGACCACAAACGCCGAAAAACGAATGCATTCGGAGCAAATGTGCTGGTAGTTGGCAGCGTCGGTCGCGCCGATCACGGTCGAGGGAACGATACCGATAGGAGCTCCGCCCGCCGCTGATGATCCGTTTTCCTCCGTCCCCTCTGGATCACGGAAATAGCGGGCGGCGATGGCGCGGACGGTCTCGAGTCCCGGTCCGCCGATGCGCGGAGACGGCGAGGGTTCGGAGCTGCCAGGACCGAGCTCGATCTCGACACGGTCGGCGAGCCCCGCCTCGGCAACGGCGACGCGGCAGCAGGCCACGACATCGGCCACACTCGTGCCCTCGAGCATGCGGAAATTGATATTGGCCCACATATCCTGCGGCATCACGTTAGCACCGGTGCTACCGCCCTCGATTTGGGTCGGTGCACAGGTGGTGGTCACGAGCGGATAGAGCTTCTTGCTGGCGAGGCACTCGCGCACGATGGCGTCCTTGTTGGAAGCAATCTCGTCGGCCGTGTAGAGCTCCAGCTCGACGAGCTGTGCGGCAAGCAGGTCCGTGACGAGCGTCGGCCACTCGATATCGCAGATTGCGGTGATGGCACGGCTCAACACCTCGAGCGACGTGCCGCCGTAGGGGTTGGAAGAATGCCCACCCGCGCTCTTTGTCTTGAGCACAATGTCGGCATAACCCTTCTCAGCCAGGTCGGCGTGCATGAGCCAACCCTCGCCCGCGTTGTACTCGGCAGCCGAAACAATACGGTAGTCACCCTCGTCGATCAGATATTCAAGTTCAACACCGCGCTCCTCGAGCACGCGGCCGATAGCTCCAGCGCCGTACTGCGTGGTTTCCTCGTCCTGGCCAAAGGCGAGCAACAGCGAACGCTTGTGCTCCCAGCCGTGCGCCAACGCATACTCAACCGCCTCGAGAATGCCTGCGACCTGATCCTTCATGTCGATAGCGCCGCGACCCCAAATGTAGGTGTCGTCCACCTGTCCGCTAAAGGGGGCGTGCGTCCAGTCGGCCTCGGTACCCGGCACCACGGGGACCACGTCCATGTGGCCCATGAGCATGACGGGTTTGAGGGCGGAGTCGGAACCGCCAAGCGTCACCAACAGCGAGTGGTCGATAAGCTCGACCTCGCCCGCCGCAAACACGCGCGGCCAGGCCTGCTGCATATAGGCGCGCAGGTCGTCGAAGGGCTGCCAGTCCACCGCCTCGGCATCCATGCTCGAGATGGTCGGAAACGACAGCACGCGGCCCAAGCGCTCGCACGCGCCGGCCTCGTCCATATCGGCAAAATCGTCCTCATGCGCAAAGAAGCGCCAAACCTCGGCCATGACATCCTTTCGATTGTGACGACAAAGGCCGCCCCACGGGAGCGGCCCTGCAACGTAGGCGTTTGCGCCGGTTATTTGTCCTCGAGATAGCGAGAGAGGAACTCGCGAGTGCGCTGGTGCTTGGGATTGCCGAAGAGCTCGGCCGGCGCGGCGTCCTCGAGTACCACGCCCTTGTCCATAAAGACCACGCGGTCGGATACGGTTCGGGCAAAAGCCATCTCATGCGTGACGACGACCATGGTCATGCCGTCGGCAGCGAGCTTGCGCATGACCTCGAGCACCTCGCCCACGATCTCGGGGTCGAGCGCCGAGGTCGGCTCGTCAAACAGCATGATCTGCGGATTCATGCACAGGGCACGAGCGATGGCCACACGCTGCTTTTGACCACCGGACAGGCGACCCACGGCGGCGTGCGCGAACTTTTCGAGTCCCACGCTCGCCAGATGCTCCATCGCGACCTTCTCGGCCTCGGCCTTGCTCATCTTTTTGAGCGTGACGGGCGCGAGCGTGCAGTTGTCGAGCACGTCCATATTGTTGAACAGGTTGAAGCCCTGGAACACCATGCCGATGTCCTCGCGCAGCTTATTGATATTGCAGCGCTCGGCCGTAAGGTCCTGGCCGTGGAACCAGATGTGGCCCGCGTCCGGGGTCTCGAGCAGGTTGAGGCAGCGCAGGAAGGTCGACTTGCCCGAGCCCGAGGCGCCGATAATGGTGACGACCTCGCCGGGATTGACAGCGAGGTCGATGCCCTTAAGCACCTCGAGCGAGCCAAAGCTCTTGCGCAGGCCCTCGACGCGGATAAGCGGCTCATTGGTCTGTGCGGCGGCCGCGGTGCCGGTAGTGGCGGTATCTGCCATGATGATTCTCCTCGTCTTGAGCCTAGTTGGAGCTGGGCAGCGTTGCCGGGGCCTCGGCGCCAAGCTTTTTGCCAAAGGCCTCGAGCAGGCGGCTCGCCACGAGCGTCAGGATCAGGTAGACCACGAGCGCCACGCAGTAGACCTCCATCTGGCGGTAGTACACGCCGGCGACCGTGGTAGTAGCGTACATGAGGTCAAACACGCCGATGACCGAAAGCACCGACGAATCCTTGATGTTGATGATGAGCTCGTTGGTGAGCGCCGGAATCGCATTTTTAATGCCCTGGGGGAACACGACCTTGCGCATGGCTTGCCACTGTGACAGACCCAGCGAGCGCGCTGCCTCGGCCTGACCGGGGTCGATGGACTCGATGCCGCCGCGCAGGACCTCCATCATGTAGGCGGTAGAGTTGAGCGAGATGGTGACGAGGCCGGCAGTGAAGGTACTCCAGATCTGGTTGGCCTGGGCGGTCTCGAAGCCCATGCCGCGCAAAACGGTGAAGCCCGCGTAATAGATGAGTAGGCCCTGGACCATCATGGGCGTGCCACGCACGATGGTGGAGTAGATGGTCGCAAAGCCGCGGCCGACACTCTTAAAGAAGCGCACCAGGTCGTTGTCCACGCGATCGAAGGTCTGAATGCGCAAAAACACAAAGAGCAGCGCAAGGAAAAAAGCGATGACGGTACCGAAGGTCGCAAGTGCGATGGTGATCTCGATGCCGCGGATAAAGAAGTCCCCGCTCTTGTAGGTCATGTAGACCAGGCTCGACAAAAAGTCGCTGGGGTTGGAGTCCGAGACAATACTCACCTGCACCAGGTCGATAAACGACATGACGCAGCGGTCGACAAAGAAGATCGCCGCGATGACGACCACGACATAGCTGCCCAGGCGCGCGCCGCGACGGAAACGCTCGGATGCAAACGGTGACTTTTCGCGATAGTCGCTCCAGTGCATAACCTTGGTGACGAGCGCTGCCGCCGACACGACGATCCAGGCCCAAAGAATCGCCCAAAGGCAATCTTGGAAGATGCCGGTGGGCGCCAAAAAGCTCAGCGGCGTGGGGTTGCGCTGGCTAAATGCCAAGCCGAGCGCCGCGATAACGCTCGTGCCCAGGTACACATAACGGTGGTCGGCCTTGATAAAGGAGGCCAGACGATTGATGCCTTTCATGCTGCCTCCCTATGCCGGCTGACGGTCGAGGCACGCGTCCCACATTTGGTCGCGCTCCTCTTGGCTAATGCCCTTGAGTGTCTTGTCGATGAGCTTAAGCAGTTTGTCCGAGCCCTTGCGGCAACCGACATTCGCCGTGACCTCCTGCTTAAAGCCCTCGCCCTCGGCAAAGTGGATGGGGACGATACCGGGATTTTGGGCCATATAGCCCTTTTCGTTCTCAGTGTTGTAGGTCACGGCGTCGCACGTGCCCTGCAGCAGATTCGAGAACACCGTGGGGACCGAATCGACCGGGTTCTTGTGCACAACGCCCGGAATCTCGTCGATGACGGTATCGAGCATGGTGTCCTTTTGGCCGAGCACCGTGGCACCGCTGAAGTCGCTGAGCTTGGTGGCGTTTTGGTAGGGCGAGCCCTCTTTTACGAACAGGCCAAAGTAGCCAATGAAGTACGGGTCGGAAAAGCCGACGGACTCCTCGCGCTCGGGCGTGGCGCTCATGCCGGCGATGATGAGGTCAATCTGGCCGTTGTTGAGCGAGTCGATAAGGCCCGAGAAGCTCTGCTTGACGGCAACGGGCTCGCCGCCGAGAGCCTTGCAGACGATCTTGGCGATCTGCACGTCGTAGCCATCGGCGTAGGCTCCCTGCACGTTATCGATGGGGATCGTGAACTCGCTGGCCTCGGAAACCTGCCAGTTGTACGGGGCGTAGGCCGCCTCCATGCCAATGCGGATCTTATCCTTGCCGATCACAGAATCGGACAGGTCGTCGCGACCGCCGCCCGTCGTGGACTGAACTACTTCCAGCGTGGAGGGACGCTGGCAGCCGGCAAGTGCGCCGGCGACGACAGAAGCGCTCGCAGCGAGAGCGCTACCCAAAAAGATGCGACGGCTGCATACCGGCTGTGGATGCGCGTCGCGTTGATGGGGAGAATGCATAATCTGCCTTCCCTGTTGAATCGTATGCTGACGACTTAACAGGATATACGCCAGCGACCAGCAGCGCAGCACAAGCTCGAAAAATTAATAGACACACGGTAGTCATTGGGAGCGTCGATGTTTTGGCAATGCCAGCAGGCGCCACCCAGAGCGAACAAGTTAGCATGAAAAAGGCAAGGCATAGACCTTCTGGTCATGCCTTGCCTTTTGAATGACAAATTGTCGCTCTGGGCGGCGCGCAGCGTCGACCGGTCCGCCGTTCGTCAGAACGGCGGAACCTCTAGAGCAAGGTGGCGCTAAAGCTGCGGACGTCCGTCTCGCCCGGCGCCAGCGTGATGGTGTTGACCTTGTGCTCAAAGACATCGTCCTCGGTGTCCATGGTGGTATGACCGGTCCAGGGCTCGAGCGCCACAAACGGAGCATCGTTGGCGGCAGACCACACGCCGATGTACTTAAAGCCCTCAAAGTCGATCTTGACGCCGTGGCCCGACTTGCGGCCGCGCAGTGTGAGCGTAGAGCCCGGAGTATCGGTGAACATGATGGCATCGTTATCGAAGCTGCGGTGCGTGATGGGCAGCACGTCCGAGTTATCGGGGGCCTTGTAGCTACCCTCGAACGTCATAAGACCGTCGGGCGTGATGATGGGAGCCTCGTTGGTCCAAGCCTCGGTAAACGCCAGCTCGTAATCCTCGAACGCCTCGTCTTCGGCACCGGGGGCGGGCACGTTGAATGCAGGATGACCGCCCACCGAGAACGGCAGGTCCACGTCGCCGGTGTTGGTGACGGCAAAAGTCTGGGTAAGCGTGGCGTCGCCGGTTAGGGCATAGGTCATGTTGAGCTTAAAGTGGAAGGGGAAAGCCTTGAGCGACTCGGGCGTATCGGTGATCTCGTAGGTGACGGACGAGCCGTCCTCGGAGACCTCGACCAGCTTGTGCTCGACGATGCGCGCGAGTCCGTGGCGCGGCATCTCGCAGGTGCCGGCCGCAGACGTCGCCGTGTTGTTGCGCAGCGAGCCCACAATGGGGAACAGAATGGGCGCGTGCTTGCCCCAAAAGGCCGGGTCGCCCTGCCACAGATACTCGTTGCCGTTGAGGGCAAGGCTCGTGAGCTGGGCGCCCATGGAATCGATGGCCGCGGTAAGGCCGCCGCGCTTGATGGTAGTGACGGTGGACATGCTACTTCCTCCAATAGTAAACAACGGTGTCGAGGGCTATTGTCCCACTCTTGGCGGCGGGGTTGAGCGACAGGTGCAGTTATTGAGCAATAGCGTAAAGGTCAAACCCGCCCTGTGGCGTGCTATCGACCGTATCGGGCGCCTGTGAATTAAAGCTCACCGGAACCATGCGCTTTGAGGCGCGGTAACGCGTGCCGTCGGTGGCGACGGGCGGCTCATCGACCGTGAGCTCGTAGTCGCCGGGCTTGAGCTCGATACCGTCACCTTCGGAATTGACGTATTGATACTCGTCGATTGCTTGTCCCTTGAGCGTGCGACCCACGATATGGACGAGCATCTGGCTGTCGCCGCGGGCGGTGTCCCATGTCGCACCGTCCTTAACCTCGACCGACACATGCACCGAGCGCGTGCGGCTGAGCGATTGCTCGACAGACATCTCGACCTTGGCGGCGTCTTGGCGCTGCTGCTCGACATGACCCCAGATGCTGCCGATCGCCGAGCAAGCGATGACGCCGGCCATAAAGGCGATGAGAATGGGGCCGAGCGGAGAGCGACGGCCCGCGTCTTCCTCGCGAGCCAGGTTGGGGCGATGGGTGGGGGCGGGCGCCTGGGCACCCTGCGCGGGCACGTCGAGTATGCTGAAGGATGCCGTGCTGCCGGGGTCGATGGTATGGCGCGGCTGTGGGGTCTTTGCCGGCGAGATCGACATATCAGCCGGCTCGCCGAGCGTGGCCGTGGCATCGGCCTTCGCCTCGTCGGCCTCGGCCTGGGCCCAAGCCTGCTCAAAGGTCAGGGGCTCGGCGGCATCGGAGGCGGCGTCAGGCTCGACACCGGCATCGTTGCCGGTCTCGTCCTCGTCGCTCGACACGTCACACGGCGCGGGCTCGTCCCACTCTTCGTCCGGAGCCTCGCCCTCGCTATACCACCATTCAAAGTTATCGATATCCATACGGGGCGCCCCCTTGGCCTCGCAAATAAACACTTGCTAGCCTTATACCCCCAGATGACACGGGAGCTCGCCGGCACAGACAGGAAAAGCGTCACAACATTCGAGGCTTTTCCTCGTTTTCGAGATTTTCATCGAATGTTGTGATGGTTTGGGCGGCAGCCATGCCGCGAATGTGACAAAGGGACTGTCCCTTTGTCACATCTGGAGGGTAACGGGGATTTGGATGCAGCAAAAGTCCTCTTGGTGGGACTCGTCGTAGCTCGTGGTATCGAGGTAGCAAAAGTCGAAAGCGTTGCCAACGGGCTGGAGCGCGTGCTCGTCCATGCAGGCAACGATGGCGCGGATGCCCTCGGGCTCGTACGGCATACCCCAGCGGCTCATGCACAGGTATGTGCCCTCGGGCAGCACTTCGATGCCGATCTCTGCCAGCTCGGCGGGATCGCTCGGCAGCAGTTCCTCGACACCGCGCGGCAGCACGGCAAAGGAGCCCGCGCCGGCGATAGGGTCGTCGGAATGCAGCGCCTCACGACGCAGCATGGCACCCCAGCCGCGCATAGGGCGCGTGCCCGTCAACGCACGCATGCGCAGGATGGCCCGCATGAGCGTGGGGTGAAGCATCGAGCGGCCGCGCTCGATATCGCCTGGAAACTCCTCAAAGACCACGAAGCGGCGCTCGAACTGCTTGAGCTCCGGCTTGCCCTCGCGCTCGCGCCAGTAAACTGCCTCGTCGTAAAAGCTCAGACGCTCCTGCACGCTCGCACGCTCGGCTTTGAGCCCGGCAATCTGCTCGTCGAGCGCCTGCACCCGCGAGCGCAGGTGGTCGGTCATCTCGCTAATGTCGAACGTCGAGGCTAGGCGGTCGATCTCATCGAGTTCGAGCCCTAGGTCGCGCAGCATGCAGATCAGACGCATGAGCGGGATCTGCGTGGGCGAATAGAAACGGTAGCCTTTTTCGTTAACCACGGCGGGCTTAAACAGGCCGATCTTGTCGTAGTAGATGAGCGTTTGGCGCGAAACGTTAAACAAACTCGCCATCTCGCTAATCGCATACATGCCCGTCTGCATAGGTCCTCCCGACACATCCTTTTTGCGCACAAAGCCCGCCGCCCACAGGGGCAGCGGGCTCAAACACTACTCGTATCCTACCCTAAAGACGCCTATGACCAGCGCTTATAGTTTGCGCATGACACGCCGACGGCCTCGAGCGCCTTGGCGGCGATGTGGTGCACCGCGTCATCGAGCGTGGCGGGGCCGTTGTAAAACGTGAGCATGGGCGGCATGAGCATGACGCCCGGTACGCGCGCAAGGCGCGCCATGTTGTCGACATGAATGGCGCTGAAGGGCGTCTCGCGCACCATGAGCACCAGGCGGCGCTGCTCTTTCATCTGCACGTCGGCCGCACGCAGCAACAGATTGTCGCTGTAGCCGCTCGCGATGCCGGCGAGCGTCTTCATGGAGCACGGGGCCACGATCATGCCGTCGACCGGATAGGTGCCGCTTGCGATGGCGGCGCCGATGTTCTTGTTGTCGTAGACCACATCGGCATGCGTGGCAAACTCGTCGAGCGTCATGCCGAGCTCCTGCTCGATGGTGATCTCTCCCCCGCGCGTGACGACAAGCGCCGACTCGGCACCTGCCTGGCGCAGGCATTTGAGGCACTCAAGACCCAGCGCGGCACCGCTGGCGCCAGACACGCCAACGACAATGCGACGGGGACGGATCACAGGATCAGACATAGCGACTCCTTACAACAAAATGGCAGCTATAGGTCAGGCAATGTCAGCGAGCGCGCGCCTGGCGAGGCAAGGTGCCCCGAAACAAGAAGGCATAGGGCTTATGCCCATGCCTTCGCAGATGAGGGGCAGATTGCCCGCCAGGCGCGGGCGCAGCGTCGAGTGGTCCGACGTTCGGTAGAACGCCGGAACCTTAGAAAGCAATCTCCTTGGCCCACTTGTCCTTGTCGATCTCCATGAACTGCGAGCGAATGAAATTCTTCTTGAGGTCGAACGGAACCGTGCAGTCGAAGATGGCCTTGCAGGCGATGCCGTGCTCGCGAATCGTGGGGTCGAACGCGGGGTCGTTGGACGGGTCGAGCACGTGGCAGTGGCAGCCGGGGATGGTGATGAGGTCGACGTCGGCCTGGAAGCGCGTGGTCATGGCCCACATCACGTCGCTCATATCAAAGATGTCAACATCCTCGTCAACCAAGATCACATGCTTGAGCTCGGAGAATGCCGAGAAGGCGAGCATGGCGGCGTTGCGCTGACGGCCCTCGTCATTTTTGCTCGACTTCTTAAACTGCATGATGGCAACGAACTTGCCGCCGCCGCAGGGTGCAGCGTGGACGTTGAGCAGGCGGCCCGAGATAGCGGTCTCGACCATCTTGTAGATGGAAGCCTCGGTGGGGATACCGGCCATGGACACGTGCTCGTGCGAAGGGCCGATGCAGCTCTCCATAATGGGGTTGACACGCGTGGTGACGGCGGTGATCTTGATCACCGGGCAGACCTTGGCGCCGCCGGTGTAGCCGGGGAACTCGGGCATGGCGTAGCCGTGGCCGTTGACGTCCTCGTTGATGGTCTCGTCGTGCATGAGGTAGCCCTCGAGCACGTACTCGGCATTGGCGATGCACTTCTGCGGAACGGTGACGCAGTCGGCAAGCTCGACAGCGTGGCCGCGCAGGGCGCCGGCAATTTGCAGCTCGTTGAAGCCGAGCGGTGTGGTGGGAGCCTCAAAACCGCAGCACATGTACACGGCGGGGTCCAAACCGATGGAGATGGAGATGGGCATGTCTTCGCCGCGCTGGCAGTACTCGTCAAAGAACGCGCCCAAGTGACGGCTGCCGGGGGTAATCCACATGGCAAGCTTATCCTTGTCGACGCAGGAGAAGCGGTGGATGGTCACGTCGGACTGGGAGCCGTCGGGGCTCGTGCCGTAGGCGAGGCCCATGGTGATGTAGGGGCCGCCGTCGACGGGCGTGTTGGTAGGAGCGGGAACGATCTTGCGCAGGTCAAAGCCCTCGTCGGTCGCCTTGTACACGACCTCTTGGCAGTCGACGTGCGCACCCTCGGCGATCTGCTCGGGCGCGATCAGGTTCTCGAAGCGCTTGCCGATCTCGAGGCCCAGGTGCTCCTCGTCCAGGTCGAGCAGGGCGGCAACGCGCTTGCGGCTGGCAAGCATGCCGATGCAGACCTTGGCATCGTCAAAGCCCTTGACGTTGTTGAAGACCATCGCCGGACCCTCTTTGGTCGGGCGCATAACGGTGCCGCCGGCGCCGACGTGACGGTAGACGCCCGAGACCTCGGCGTCCGGGTCGACCTGAGTGTCGGTCTCAAGCAGCTGGCCCGGCATCTCGCGCAAAAAGTCGAGCGCGGAGCGCAGGTCGTGAATCTGGGAAGCATCGGTAGTGGACATAGCATGCTCCTTTCGGGAGAGTGCCCGGCGGCGAGGATGCCGCCGGGCTTGGTAACGTAATGGGGCCGCAGCGCTCATAGATGGGGCGCTCGGGCACTCGCAGTTCAAGCACTCGGCTAATTACAGCCAAGCACTCGACTGCTTACATCAGGCCAAAGAGGTGGAACCAGGCGGCCTCGACCAGCACGACGATAAAGACGACCGCGGTGAGGGGAATACCCATGCGCATGGCCTCTTTGGAGGTGTAGCCGCCGGCGTCCTTGCCCTCGCCGATAAGGATCGGCAGGTTGTGGAACGGCAGGATGTAGTGGATGTTGATGGACGTGAAGACGATGAGCGCCACGGCAAGCGGGCTTACGCTGGAGCCGGCCGCGAAGCTGATGAACGCCGGCACGCACACACCGAGCACGGCCATGACCGAGCCCATGAACATGTGGATGATCATGGAGAGCGCGGCGACGAGCAGGGCGAACAGGAAGATGTTCTCGGGCACGGAGCTGGGAAGCACGACGTCGGCGATCCAGGCGTTCATGCCGGTGGCGCCGCCCACGGAACCCACGGCCATGGCGGCCGTCAGGAACATGAGGGACTTGATGTCGACAGCGTTCCAGCTGGCAGGAGTGAGGACCTCGCCGATGATGGGCATGGCGAGTGCGACGCCAATGGCCAGGGTGACCCAGCCGATATAGTCGCCCGAGACGGTGAGCCACAGCGCGATGGCGATGACAAGCCACACGATGGTGCGGATCTCCTTGACGGAGAGCTTGCCGAGCGCGGCCTGCTTGGCCACGATCTGCTCGCGATCGTAAACGAGCTCCTTGCTGGGCTTAAAGAAGAAGAGGCCCAGGAACAGGGTGCACAGCAGCGCGACCAGCATGGGCACGCTCATGTACAGGAACCAGTCGACGAAGGACGGGCTCATGCCGCCGGCCTCGGCGCTGTACTGCGCGACGAGCGGGTTGAGTGTGGAGTCGCCCGTCAGGAAGAACATGGAGCCCGGGGCAGCAGCGGCAAACACGAGGAAGCCGAGCTTACCCTTGTCGTCGTCACCGTAGCCGGCGGACTCGGCGATGACCGAGACGACGGCGAGGATGAGGAAGGCGCGGGGGAACGGATGCGGGATCAGCAGCGACAGCACAAAGGTGAGCGCGAAGATCGAGATGATGAGCGACTTGGCGTCGCGCACGAACTTGAGCATAAACGCATAGGCGATGCGCTCGCCCAGGCCCGACTCCTTGACCGCGCTGGCGATGAGGTAGGCACCAATGACGAGCCACATGGTGGCTTTGGTCCACGAGCTAAACGTGGAGGCGACCGTCGCCGAGATGCTCGCGGCGCCCGTGTCGTCCACGCACACCTTGAATAGAACGAGCAGCGCGCAATAGAGCAGGCCCACAAAGCCCGGCTGCGCCACACCGCATGCCCAGAACACCACCGTGGCGAGCGTCAGTGCCAGACAGGTCTGACCGCCGACCGTGAGCTCGACCGTCGAGCTCAGCTCCGCCAAAGGAAGAAACTTCACCAGCAAAAAGACAACGATACCCAGCACAAAGCCAATTTCGCGCTTGGTGATCTTAAACGCCTTCTTTTCCGCTTCCATCTCCCCACCTTTCTTGTTGGGGGCGCTCCGGATTCGCAACCACGTTGCCGCTTAAAAAGGGGCGCCCGTTATCGGACGCCCCTTACGTTGCGCTGTGTTGTGGCAATACAGTCAAGCGGGATTTTTGGATGAGAAGCGATCCTCTGGGCAAAAACCGTCACAATCTTCGACGCTTTTCCTCGATTTCGAGATTTTCATCGAATGTTGTGACGGTTTGGATATGGCAAAGGGACTGTACCTTTGTTACATAGCGAGGGCCGTACGGATGGATGGGTCGCTGAGTGCCTCGCGGAGCCAGGGGGCCAGCTGCTCGGGGTGACCCTGCAGGTAGCCTTTGAGCTCGGACGGGGCCACGCGACGCACCTCCGAGATCTCCTCTTGGTTGATATGCAGCTCGCCCGGCTCAACATGGGCTGCGAACACCTCGCACCATTCGCACTCGCAGCGGCCGTCGCCGTGATCCTCGCGATACACCACGTGACCGAGGTGCTTGAGCTGGTCGGGCTCGCGCGCAATGCCAAGCTCTTCGTTGATGCGACGCGCCGTGGCGGCCGCGACGTCTTCCCCGGGGAGCGGATGGCCGGCGCAGCTATCGGCCAGCACCCCGCCCCACAGGCGCTTGAGCGGACTGCGGCGGCAGAGCAGCAGGCGCGCGTCCTCGCCCTGGCCCTCGACCAGAAGCGTCAGAAATGCCTGATGCAGGATGCCCTCGCCGGCATGTGCCTCGATGCGATCGACAGGGCCAAGCGCCTCGCCGGTCGCGGCATCGACCGCCACGACCTCGGCGCCTGCACCGCCCTCATCCCAGCCGGCGCGCAGGATGCGCGCGGCGGCCTCCTCGAGCGCGGCGATGAGCTCCTTGGTGGTAGCGAGCACGCGCTGCAGATCGTCCGCAGTCGCATGCTCCACATGAAAGCCCGTGCTTGCAACTACCGGCACGCCAAAGCGCGTGGCCAGCGCCGCCGCGATATCGTGCGCCGGGATCTCATCTCGATGGCACGGAACGGCCAGGATGCTCACGGTCGCCGTGCGACCGGGCTCAGGGCGCGGAATGGCCTGCGCCGTGGCGCCCAGATGCGCGTACTCCGGCGAGCAGGCGTACACCACCATGCCGCGCGGCGTCACCGTCAACTGGGCCTCGAGCGCAAACTTGCCCTCGCCCACTGCAACCTTTGTCGTGTGCATACCCATGGGATCTCCTGTCGCCCGCGATGTACCTGAGACCATCTTCGCCTGTATTGCGACTATACAGGCAAGCGCAGCCTGCGACAAAGGGGGCAGGCACCTGACACATTCTGTTAGAGTTGCAGGGATTGAATCCCGCTTATTCATGCGACATTGGAGTGACAGCCTTGACCGCCGCAACCACGCCTAAAAGTAAGTCAACCGCCGCCGCGCTCTCCCCCGCGCGCACCAAGCTCTGCCTGGCGCTGCTCGTGCTGTTGGGATTCTCGCTCGGCTGCTCCGAGTTCGTGGTCATCGGTATCGAAAGCGACTTGGCAACGGAACTCGGCATATCGCTTGCCACCGCGGGTCAGCTCATCAGCGTGTTCGCGCTGGTCTACGCTATCGCCACGCCGGTGCTCGCGCTCAGCACGGGGCGGTTCCGCCGCTACCAGCTGCTCGTGTGCTACAGCATTGTCTTTGTGCTCGGCAACCTGGTCATGGCGTTGGCGCCCAACTTCCAGGTACTGTTTATCTCGCGCATTGTCCTGGGCTCTGTCTCGGGCGCGCTGCTCGCCGTGGGCGTGACGTACATCCCCGAGCTGCTGTCCCCGCAGCAAACTTCGCTTGCCATCTCGGTGGTATATGGTGCGTTTTCCGTGGCAATGGTCTTTGTCACTTCGATTGGCAAGTTCGTGGCCGACACGCTCGACTGGCACGTGGCCATGTACGGCACGCTGACCTTTGCCGTTTTGATCTGCGGAGCTCTCGTGGCGTTTATGCCGCGCGCCGGACAGACCGACGAACCCGCTACCTTCCGCGAGCAGGCGGGTCTGCTACGCGAACCGAGCATCATCACCGGCATGCTTATCTTTTTGTTTGGCGTGGGCTCGGTCTATGTATTCTACGGCTACGTTACGCCTTATCTTGAGCAGGTGCTGGGTATGGGCACTGTTCAGGCGAGCACCACGCTTATGGCCTACGGCGTGTTCTGCCTGATCTCGAACATCCTGGGCGGATGGATCGACGCACGTTTTGGCATGAAGGCACTGCTTGTGACGTTTGTGCTGCAGGCTGCGGCGTTGCTCGGGCTGTTTGCCGTGGGCGGCACCATGCCGCTCGCGCTGGTCTTTGTCTTTAGCTTGGCGCTGCTCATGTACCTGTTCTCAGTCTCGTGCATCACACACTTTATGGACGTGGCACGCAGCCGCCATCCCAAGTCGATGGTACTCGCAAGTTCGGTTGAGCCCATGGCGTTTAACGTCGGCATTTCGTTTGGCACCACAGTGGGCGGCGCCGTGGTAAACAACGTTGGCATTGCGTACGTGGGCGCCGTGGGCGCCGCGTTCTCGCTTGTCGCCTGGGCGCTTACGCTGGTGACGATTAAGCTGGCTCGCTGGGAGCGCAAGCAGGCGAGGGTGTAAGCGCAGATGCGATACTCGAACTCGATGATGGCGATCGAAAGGAAACCGCATATGCAACGTGTACTGTTTATCTGCCATGGGAATATCTGCCGCTCGACGATGGCTGAGTCGGTGTTTACTGAGCTGGTGCGCCGTGCCGGGCGCGAGGCGGAGTTCGTCATTGATTCTGCTGCGACCTCGACTGAGGAGATCGGCAACCCGCCGCATCACGGCACCGTCGCCAAGCTGCGCGAGGTCGGGATTCCCGTCGTAGCACATCGCGCGCGCCAGGTGCGTCGCGCGGAGTATGGCGACTGGGATCACATTGTCTATATGGATGCTGAGAACGCGCGCGGCCTGCGTCGCATCTTTGGCGACGACCCCGACGGCAAGATTACGCGCTTGCTCGATTGGACCGGGCGCCCCGGCGACGTGGCCGATCCCTGGTACACCGGCAATTTCGATGCCACCTACCGCGACGTGCTCGCCGGTTGCGCCGCTATGCTCGAGCAGCTGTAGGAAAGCGAGGTCGCAGGCCACGCCTTCGGCGCGAAACGAGCGTGGATAATCTCCCGCATGAAAAATGAGCGTGGATTTTCTCCCACTTTGAGCATTCAAGTGCGCTCTAAACGGGAGAAAATCCACGCTCACCTATTCGTCGACGATCTCGGCAAGCCAGACGTTGAGGGTGTCGACCTCGGGGCAGCAGAACTTTGCCGTACCGGGCTCGTTTCCAGGCACGGTTCCGCCGTAGCGCAGGATATCGATATAGGGAAAGCCCACGTGGCAGGCCATGGAGCACATCTTGCCGCGATCGCGGTCGAAGTCAAAAACGTCGCCCGGCTTGTGACCGTGGTGGCAGCGGCACGTCCCCAGCTGGTCCACGCAGCTCACGCGGATACGCGGCCGCTTGCCACGCGGCGCGCCGAGCGGCCTGTTCTCGCCCGCAGGCTTGACGCCGTCCTCGCCAGCATTACTCATGGTCAATCACATCCAGGCAGGCCTCGATGGGAAGGCCAGCCGACTTGTCCTCTTGGTCGGCATTGCGCTCGATAAGCTCAGCCACCACACGCATGGCATCGGACGTCGCGCGCTGCAGACTCCAGCCTGCCATAACGCGGCCGACGAGCACCGCCGAGAACGTGTCGCCCGTGCCCGGGAAATAGACCGGAATCAGGTCAAAGGGAATCGTGAAGTACTCCCCCGCCACATAGTCGTAACCGATAACCGCGTTCGTGCCATTGACCACGGCGCTCGTAATGACCACCGATTTGGCACCCAGCTCGCGCACGGCGTCCACAAGGGCGCGGGCCTCATCGGGCGTGATCTGCTCTGCAATAGGCGTATCGGTGAGCAGACAGGCCTCGGTGTAGTTGGGCACCGCGTAATCGGCGCACTCGAGCAGGTGCCTCATGAGACCGATCGTGGACTCGGGCACGCCCGCATAGAGCTTGCCGTTGTCGCCCATGATGGGGTCGACGAACACCTTGGTGCCCTTTTGCCCGCGGCGGTGGCAAAAGTCCGAGATGATACGCGTCTCTTCCTCGGTCACGATAAAGCCGGTCGAGATGGCGTCGAACTCAAAGCCGAGCTCCTCCCAGATGGCAAGACTCTGACGCACGTACTCCGTGGTGTCGTGGATGTAGAACTTGGGATAGTTGAGCGTATCGGACACAAGCGCCGTCGGCAGATTGTGGATACGGTAACCCATGTGCGACAGCACCGGCAGCATGGCGGAAAGCGCGACCTTGCCGTAACCGCACATATCGTTAATCAGCAGCAGCTGAGTATTCTTCATGAGGGTCTCCCTTGGTTCGGGCACGGCGCAGCAGCGCCACAGTGCGACTAAGTGTAGCGCAGGAGGCGTTGTGGGCGGAGGCGAGCGGTACGAAGGGCAAATTGTTGCGGAAAGGTTTCGGAAATGGGGGCTGTTTGCTCCATAGCGGCCTAGTTGATGCTACTCATATAGCGCCATTTCAAAACTATGCCTATTTACTACGTTTAACCGCCCGCCTCCAACCACAACGAATTTCTCTCCAACAAAACCGCAGGTAGATAGCTTGCGTTTTTTCAGAAACAGCTGTTGTGGTCAGCGACGCTGGATTCATCGTAGTAATTAGGCATGGTTTTTGGCAAGGCCGCTTCGAAAGGCATCATCGCAGCCCAAAACGATACCTTTTCCTTCGTCCCCAAGGGATCAGATTGCCGCTTAGGAGCGTTTGCAGCATCGAGCGGTTACGGCGTTTGGTAAAACGCCGTAACTTAATAAGTTTGGTACCTTGACATTTATTTCTTGCACTCCTAAATTAGTTAGGCACAAAACAATTGCACTACCTAACTAAAGAAAGGAGCGACACCATGTGCGATGACCACATCGGCCTCTGCCCCCACACGCCGGGCGGCGACCCCCATGAACCCGCAGACGCGCCCGCGGCACAGTCCCAATCAGACGCGCTCGCCAAGCACATCCTAAACGGGCTGGGCTTCTGCGGCCACTTTCTGCACTTTCACGGCGGCGGCGCCTCGGGAAAGGCCCCCATCGTCTGCTTGCTCGCCAAGCAGCCAAACGGCGAGATGTCACAGCAGGAACTAGGCCTGCACTTTGATCTTAAGCCCGGTTCGCTTTCCGAGATTCTCTCCAAGATCGAATGCGCCGGCCTTATCGAGCGCAGCCGCAATCCCAAAGACCGGCGGCAGCTCACCATTCGCCTGACCGAAGCGGGATGGGAAAAGGCCCACGTAGAGCAGGCGGCCCGCATTCGCTTTAGAGAGCAGGCCTTTAGCGCGCTCACCCACGACGAGCGCGAGGACCTCGCCGAAATGCTCGATAAAATCCGCGTAACCTGGGAGGAACTGGATGATTAAAACCCTCATGGGAAGCATCCGCGACTATATGAAAGTCACTGTTGCCACGCCGCTGCTCGTGCTTGGCGAGGTGCTCTGCGAGATGCTGATTCCATTTATCACCGCCAACCTGATCGACGCTATCAAAGACGGCGCCACCGTAGCCGAGATGCTTCCCACCGCAGGCTTTTTGGTGCTCATCGCGCTGACGTCGCTTGCTTTTGGCGCCGCGGCTGGTGTCACCTGCAGCCATGCGAGCTGCGGATTCGCCAAGAACCTGCGTCACGACCTGTTCTACAAGATCCAGACGTTCAGCTTTGCCAACATCGATGAGTTCTCGAGCTCCTCGCTCGTCACGCGCCTGACCACCGATATCAACAACGTGCAGCAGGCCTTTATGATGATCATCCGTATCGCCGTGCGCGCGCCGCTGGTCTTGATCTTCGCCTTTACCATGGCATTTATCATGGGCGGCAGCGTCGCCATGGTCTACCTGGTCATCATTCCGCTGCTGGGCTTTGGGCTGTTCTTTATCATCTTTAAGGTGCGCCCCATCTTCTCGCGCGTGTTCCACAAGTACGACGCCCTTAACGAGTCCGTCGAGGAAAACGTCACCGGCATGCGCGTGGTCAAGAGCTATGTGCGCGAAGACTATGAGAAGGAGAAGTTCGCGACCGCCGCGCGCGACGTCCAGATGGACTTCACCCGCGCCGAGAAGCTGCTCGCCTTTAACAACCCCATGATGAACATCTGCGTCAACGGCGCGTTTGTCGTCATCATCTACCTGGGCTCCAAGCTCATCATCACGAGCCAGGGCACGCTGTTCGACGTGGGCCAGCTCTCCTCGACCTTTACCTATGGTTTCCAGATTCTCATGAGCCTGATGCAGCTGTCGATGATCTTTGTCATGGTGACCATGGCCGACGAATCGGCACACCGCATTGCCGAGGTGCTGGCCGCCGAGCCCACGATCGCCGATCCTGCCGAGCCCGTGCTCGAGGTTGCCGACGGTTCCATCGACTTTGACCACGTGAGCTTTAAGTATTCCAAGCATGCGAAGCGCCAGGCGCTCGACGATATCGACCTGCACATTACGAGCGGCGAGACCATCGGCATCATCGGCGGCACCGGCTCGGCCAAGTCCACGCTCGTTAACCTCATCGCCCGCCTGTACGACACCACCGAAGGCGCTGTGCGCGTGGGCGGCGTGGACGTGCGCGACTACGACCTGGACGCGCTGCGTCACCAGGTCGCCATGGTGCTGCAGAAAAACGTGCTGTTTAGCGGCACCATCGCCGAGAACCTGCGTTGGGGCGACCCGAACGCCACCGACGAGGAAGTCCGCGAGGCAGCGCATCTGGCCTGCGCCGACGAGTTTGTCGACGGTTTCCCCAAGGGCTACGACACCTGGATCGAACAGGGCGGCTCTAATGTTTCGGGCGGTCAGAAGCAGCGCCTGTGCATTGCACGCGCCCTGTTGCGTCGCCCCAAGATCTTGATCCTGGACGACTCCACCAGCGCCGTCGACACCAAGACTGACGCCAAGATTCGCGCAGGCCTGGCAAGCTATCTGCCCAACACGACCAAGCTCATCATCGCCCAGCGCATCAGCTCCGTGCAGGACGCAGACCGCATCATTGTCATGGAGGGCGGCCGCATCGCACAGATCGGCAACCACGAAGAGCTGCTCAAGACGAGCGAGATCTACCGAGAGACCTTTACCTCGCAAAACAAGATGTCTGCCGAGGGCGAAGGGGCCGTCGAGGCCGACACCGAGGCATCCGCAACGCAAGCTCAGACCCAGGAAGGAGGCGAGGCACATGAGTAAGGCAACGACCGCCGAGCGCGCGCTCAACCGTAAGGGCGGCACCATGTCGCGCCTCATCAAGACGCTCTTTGGCTTCTACCCCGTACTTTTGCCCCTCGTCGTCGCCGGCGTGGTGCTCTGCGCCATCATCAACTCCATCGGCGCGACCTTCCTGCAGAGCGCCCTGCAAATTATTAGCGAATCGTGGCAGTCGGGCGATTGGGGGGCCGCGCAGCCCAAGATTGCACAGCTCGTGACCACCCTCGCCTGCATCTACGGCGTCGGTGTCCTGTCCTCGCTCTTCTGGAACCGCGCCATGGCTATCGTCACGCAGGGCTCGCTCGAGAAGCTGCGCGAGATGATGTTCAACCGCATGCAGGACCTGCCGATCCGCTACTTCGACACGCACCAGCGCGGCGATATCATGAGCCACTACACCAACGACATCGATACGCTGCGCCAGATGATCAGTCAGTCGCTGCCCAACCTGCTCATGACGATCATCATCATCGTCACGGTGTTCTTTATCATGCTGTACTACAGCGTGTGGATGTGCCTGGTCATCATCGCCGGCGTCGCCTTTATGACCTTTATGACCAAGCTGCTCGGCTCCAATTCCGCGCGTTTCTTCATTGCGCAGCAGACCGAGCTCGGCGTGGTCGAGGGCCATATCGAGGAAGTCATGAACGGTCAGAAGGTCGTCAAGGCGTTCTGCCACGAGTCTGCCGCCGAGGCCGATTTTGACGAGCGCAACGAAAAGCTCTTCGAGGTCTCACAGAAGGCCAACATGTACGCCAACATCCTCATGCCCATCCTTATGAACCTGGGCAACTTGCTCTACGTGCTGGTGGCCCTTGCCGGCGGCATTTTCCTGGCGCTGGGCGTGCCCAACCTGAGCATCTCGGGCATGGCGCTGTCGATTGCCGTCGTGGTGCCGTTCCTCAACATGACCAAGCAGTTCTGCGGACAGATCGGCCAGATCTCGCAGCAGATCAACGCCGTGGTCATGGGCCTCGCCGGCGCCGACCGTATCTTTGAGCTCATCGACGAGAAGCCCGAAGCCGACGAAGGCTATGTGACGCTCGTCAACGCGCAGGTCAACCCCGATACCTGGCAGCTCGAGGAGGCTGACCACCACACCGGCATGTGGGCGTGGAAACATCCGCACCGCGCAACCGGCGAGATCGAGTACGTGCCGCTGCGTGGCGACCTGGTCATGGACAACGTCGACTTTGGCTACACGCCCGACCACGAAGTGCTGCACGGCGTGTCCGTGTTTGCCAAGCCGGGCCAGAAGATCGCGTTTGTCGGCGCCACCGGAGCCGGCAAGACGACCATCACCAACCTCATCAACCGCTTCTACGACATCGCCGACGGCAAGATCCGCTACGACGGCATCAACGTCAACAAGATCCGCAAGGCCGATCTACGCCGCTCGCTGGGCGTCGTGCTGCAGGACGTGAACCTGTTCACCGGCACCGTGATGGATAACATCCGCTACGGCAACCTGGATGCCACCGACGAGGAGTGCATCGCGGCGGCCAAGCTCGCGGGCGCGGACGACTTTATCACCCGCCTGCCCGACGGCTACGACACCATGCTCACCGGCAACGGCGCCCAGCTGTCGCAGGGCCAGCGCCAGCTGATTTCGATCGCCCGCGCCGCCGTCGCCGATCCGCCGGCAATGATTCTGGACGAGGCAACGTCGAGCATCGACACCCGCACCGAGGCCATCGTTCAGGCGGGCATGGATAAGCTCATGGAGGGCCGCACGACGTTTGTCATCGCGCACCGCCTCTCCACCGTGCGCAACTCCGACGCAATCATCTGCCTGGACCACGGCCGCATCATCGAGCGCGGCAACCACGACGAACTGATCGCCAAGCGCGGGTATTACTACCAGCTCTACACGGGTGCGTTTGAGCTGGAGTAGGAACGATTACTGACGGAGGGTTCCCCGGGGCGGCGGGGTAACTCCTCCGTGCTCAAACATTCTCGCTGCGCTGCGAAACTGCGCGCGGAGGAAATACACCGCCGTCCACGGGGCACCCTCCTACGCGTGATCAGCCCGTCGTTTAAAACGGAATAAAGGTTAGTGAGGCCCTGGCCGTTTGGCCAGGGCCTCGTTTTGTGTGAGCTACTTGAGGAGTTGGGCAATGGCGTTGACGAATTTTTGGACTTGGAGGGTGGGCTCGAGCGGGTAGTGCAAATAGACCGGCACCTCGCGGCCGCACAAAAACGGTACGCCCACAAAGGCCGGGTGCACGCCCGACCACGCTCCGCAGGTGAGCACCGCGTCGCCCTTTTCCTCGGCATCGTTAAAGAGCGCAAAGTCAAAGCTGTCCACGTCGATCACGTCCACGCCGCCGTCGGCCAAAAGATCAATACGCAGGCTGTCCATGGCATCGTTACCGTGACGGAGCACGCGCAGGCGCATGCCCTCTAGGTCGGCGACCGTAATGCGCGTCTTGCGCGCGAGCCGGCTTGTGCGGGGCACATCGATATAAAACGGCACGTTGACGATGAGGAGCTTTTGGCAGGCGTCGCCCCAGCGCGGGGTCGAAAAACTCGACTGCACTACATCCGCCTCGCGACCAAGACTGCGCATGACGGATTCGCGCTCGTCATAGAGATCATTCACCGGCACGATCTCGAAGCGCAACGTTGGCTCCAGCTCGTGCACGCCCGTCCACATCGACAGTGTCTGGCGCCCCGGGCACATCATCGACACGCCCAGACGCACGGCACCGCCGTCGCCCGCCGCGCGTCGGGCACGGCGCAGCGCGTCCTCGGACTGGCGCATGATCGAGCGCGCGTCGTCCACCAGAAGCGCCCCCGCTGGTGTCACCTTAACGCCCGAATGCGAGCGCTCGAACAAAGTGATGCCGAACTCGGCCTCGAAGCCCGACACCTGCTTGACGAGCGCCGGAGTCGACACGCGCAATTGTGCCGCCGCACGCGAGAAGCTTCCCAGCTCCGCAGCGGCCGTTATGGCCTCGAGTCGCCGATCGTACACGTCAATCTCCCGTTTCCAGACGTATGGACATGCGCTGCCGAAGGGGGTCGTTTTGGCAGGTCACACACTCAATTAAGAACAAATTGCCTTGCGTGCTGTAAACCATAGGTTAACGCCATTCTAACAAATATGCAATTCACCTGCGCGAATGCAAAGCATACGATAACCAGCGAAAACCACGTGGGTCGGTTAATGGGAACGGCCCACAGGGAGGCATAAGAAGGGAAGTTCCTATGAGCAACTGGCTTAAGCTCGAGGGCGACGTCTGCGCCGTGACCGGCGCACTCGGCGGCATGGGCGTCGAGATTTGCCGCGAGTTCGCCCGCAACGGCGCCAACGTCGTCCTGCTCGACCTGGACGAGGAAAAGGTCAAGGCCGCAGCCGCCGACCTCGCCGCCGAGTTTGGCATCCACGCCGAGGGCTACAAGATGAACGCCACCAACGAGGCCGAGGTTCAGGCCGCCGTCGACGCCACCATCGCCGACTTCGGCCGCGTCGACGTTCTCGTCAACACCGCCGGCATCCTGCGCTTCGCAGCCATGGAGGACCTGCCGCTGAGCGACTGGGAGCAGGTGCTCAACGTCAACCTCACCGGCTACTTCATCACTTCGCAGCGCTTTGGTCGCGAAATGATCAAGGCCGGCCAGGGCCGCCTGGTGCATATCTCGACCGTCGCCAGCCACTCCCCCGAGACGTTCTCGGGCGTGTACAGCTCCACCAAGGCGGGCGTCAACATGATGTCCAAGATGCTGGCTGCCGAGTGGGGCCCCTACGGTGTGCGCTCCAACTGCGTCGAGCCCTGCTTTGTCAAGACCCCCATGTCGGCGAGCTTTTACGCCGACCCCGAGGTCGAGAAGAGCCGCAGCCGCCTCATCGCCACGCGCCGCATCGGCGAGGTCAGTGATATCGCCAACGCCGTCATGTTCCTGGCGTCCAAGCGCTCGGACTTCACCACCGGCGACGCCATCAAAGTCGACGGCGGCTTCTCCAATATGATGGGCGACCTCACCGCCAAGCCCGGCGGCCGTCGAGCCTTTGCCGACAACTACCTCAAGAACAAGGGTGTCGAGCTTTGGTCCGACGAGTCTGGCGTCGCAAAGCCCACTGACCAGTAAACCAGCCTGACAGGGAGGCCCCGCGGACGTGTCCGCCCCTCCCCCGCATCGATTAGAAAGAGTCCAATGGCTTCCACCAACTCCAACAAGGGTCGCGCCGTCGTGCTTTCCGCCGCGTGCGTCACCATGTTCTTCATCAGCTCCATCGCTCTGTATTCCGTCGTGAGCAAGAACCTGCTCGCCGTCTACCCCGAGTGGTCCAGCGCCCTTACCTGGGCTTTCCCGGTCTTTCAGACCATCATGGCCGTGACGGGCATCTTCGCCGGCCGCATCTCCGATAAGATCGGCCCCCGCAACGTCGTGATTGCCGCCGCCGTGTGCTACGGCGTGGGCTGGTTCATGTCCGGCACCGTCACTGAGCCGTGGCAGTTCTACCTGTGGTTCTCGCTCGTCGCCGCTATCGGCAACGGCCTGGGCTACAACCCGGCGCTCACCACCGGCCAAAAGTGGTTCATCGACAAGAAGGGCCTCGCCTCCGGCATCACCCTGGCCGCTTCGACCGCCGGCCCCGCCGTGCTGTCCCCGGTGCTCGCCTCGCTGCTCATCCCGAGCCTGGGCATCTTTGGCGCCCTCAAGGCACTCGGCGTCATCTTCTTTGTGACGATCGCCGCCTCCGCCCTGTTCCTGAAGGCCCCCGAGGCCGGTTGGCTGCCCGAGGGCTTCGAGGCCCCCAAGGGCGGCGCGCACGCCGGTACCTTCGGCGACCTCACCCCGGGCGAGATGGTCAAGACCCCGCGCTTCTGGGTCCTCATCGTCACCTTCGCCTTTGCCGCCACCGCGGGCACCCTGCTCGTGGGCAAGGTTGCCTCCATCGCCGCCGTCCAGCTCTTCGCCGACCCCACGAGCGCCGCGGCTGTCGCCCTCGGCGGCGTGGTCGTCTCCGTCAACACCTGCGCCAACCTGGTCGGCCGTCTGTCCTTTGGTCAGATCATCGACAAGCTCGGCGCCTACAAGTCGCTGCTCATCAGCCTTGTCGTGACCATCGTCGCCCTCGTCATCATGTCGATGAGCTTTACGCAGAGCATGTTCTTTGTGGCGCTCGCCCTGCTCGGCTTTAGCTTTGGCGCCCTGCTCGTCATCTACCCGCCGCTCACCGGTGGCGCCTTCGGTACCAGCAACATCGGCGTCAACTACGGCATCATGTTTTTGGGCTACGCCGCTTCTACCTGGATCAGCCAGCCCATCACCGCCGTGCTGTATCACGCCGAGGCCGGCAGCGCCGCCTACCAGCAGTCCTTCTACGGCGCCATTGTGATCGCCGCCATCGCCGTCGTGCTCACCGTCTACATGATGGTCTCCGACAGCAAGAAGAAGTCCGCCTAGTTTTACCGATGCGACAAAGGGACAGTCCCTTTGTCGCATTCCACCGGTCACCAGTATTAAGGAGTCGAAATGTCTGAGCTCAATCCCGTCCGCATTGCCGTTATCGGCGCCGGTGCCATGGGCCGCAACCACATCCGCTTTGTCACCGAGGAGCCCGAAGCCGAGCTCGTCGCCATCGCCGACGCCTTTGAGGGCGCCCGCGCCACGGCCGAGGCCGCCGGCGTGCCGTTTTACACCGATCCCGCCCAGATGATGGACGAGGTCAAGCCCGAGGCCGTCATCATCGCCACCCCCAACGACCTGCATCTGGGCGTTGCCCGCGAGGCCGTGAAGCGCAACATCGTGCCGCTGGTCGAAAAGCCGATCTCCAATGACCTCGAGGATGCCCAGGCCTTTGCCGCCGAGGCCGAGACCGCCGGCGTGCCCGTGCTCGTGGGTCAGCACCGTCGCCACAACCCCTTCGTCAACAAGGCCAAGGAAATCATCGAGTCCGGTGAGCTGGGCAAGCTCACCGTATCGAGCTTCCACTACATGATCTATAAGAACGACGAGTACTTTGATGTCGAGTGGCGCCGCAAGAAGGGTGCCGGCCCGATCCTGGTCAACCTGGTGCACGACGTCGACCTGCTCCGCTACCTGCTGGGCGAGCCCGTCGCCGTCCAGGGCATGCAGTCCAGCGCCGCCCGCGGTTTTGAGACCGAGGACTCCGCCGTGGTCAACGTCCGTTTTGCCGACGGCGCGCTCGCAAGCATGACCATCTCCGATGCCACCGCCAGCCCCTGGAACTGGGAGGCCACCGCTCGCGAGGACCCGCAGTACCGTCCCTTCGACGCCGACGCCTACTTTATCGGCGGAACCTTGGGCGCCCTGTCGCTGCCCCGCCTGCACCAGTTCTCCTACGACGGCGCCTCCAACTGGCACAAGCCGCTGCAGATGGAAATTCCGGCCGTGGACCCGGCGCTGCCGCACAAGATGCAGCTCAAGCACTTTGTGAAGGTTGTCCGCCGTGAGGTTGAGCCCGTCGTAACCCCCGCCGATAACGTCAAGACGCTCACGCTTCTCAACGCTATCAAGGAGGCGGCCGAGACCGGCCAGCTCGTCGAGCTGTAATGCCTTGAGAGCGGCCGCGGCAGAAACCCCATGCCGAGTCCCTCGGTCTGCCATCAACAAGTCCCTCTTCTTTGCCCCGCGAGCAGCCTCCTGACCGCGGGGCATTTTGCTACCTTGCCGACGATTTTTCTGGGGCGGGGGCTATTTTGCACCTCGGCTTGATTCGTTCGCCACGAAACGCGCCTATCTACTACGTTTAACCGATTGCCCTTAACCATGCCAAATTTCGCGAAATAAAAGCCGCAGGTAGACGGCTTGCGTATTCTCGGAAAACCGGGGGATGGTCGACCCATACGGTTCAAACGTAGTAGATAGGCCGCTTTCGTGGCGCGGCCCCAAAACAGTCTTTTGGGGCGGGTGGTATCCTTGGTAGCCCTGTGCTGCAAACGCACCTTAAACGCAAGGAGTCCCATGGATCTTATCGCCCAGCTCGCCCGCGAGCTTAACCTTAAGGCCGCCAACGTCGAGGCGGCCGTCAAGCTCATCGACGAGGGCAACACCATCCCATTTATCTCGCGCTACCGCAAGGAAGCCACCGGCGGCATGGACGACGTCGCCCTGCGCGCACTCGACGAGCGCCTGTCCTACCTGCGCAATCTTGAGCAGCGCAAAGAGGACGTCGTCCTGCTCATCGACGCCCAGGGCAAGCTCACGCCCGAGCTCGAGCAGCAGATTCGCGAGGCCACACAGCTCCAGCGTGTCGAGGACCTCTATAAGCCCTACCGCAAAAAGCGCATGACCCGCGCGCAGAAGGCCCGCGAGGCAGGTCTGGAGCCGCTTGCCAACATGATCATCATGCAGGCCTCGGCCAAGGGCAGCGCGCTCGACGCCGCCGCGGCATACGTCAACGAGGAGGCCGGTTTCGACACGCCCGAAAAGGCGCTCGCCGGCGCCGCCGACATCGTGGCCGAGACGGTGGCCGAGGACCCCGAGAACGTCGCCGACCTGCGCGCCTTTACGCAAAACACCGCCGACATCGTCGTCGAGGCCACCGACCCCGCGGAGAAGGCTCCCTACGAGCCCTACTACAACTTTGACGAGCCGCTGCGCCGTATTCCCAACCACCGCGTGTTGGCTATCGACCGCGGCGAGCGCGAGGGCAAGCTCCGCGTGCGCGTAAACGTCGACGGCGCTGCCGCCACGGCGCGTCTCGGCAGCCGTTGGCCCCGACGCCAGGGCGTGTTTGCCCCCGTCTTTGACGCAGCCATCGCCGACGGCTACAAGCGCCTCATGGCCCCCTCGCTGGAGCGCGAGGCCCGCGCCAAACTCACCGTTCGCGCTCAGACCGAGGCCATCAACGTCTTTGCCAAGAATCTCGAGGGCCTGCTCTCGGCGCGCCCCGTGCGCGGCGCCCGCGTACTCGCGCTCGACCCGGGCTACCGCACCGGCTGCAAAGTCGCCGTCATGGACGAGACCGGCAAGCTACTCGACCACGGCGTGGTCTACCCCACCAAGCCGCGCCACGACGTCGCCGGCACCAAGCGCGAGCTCGCCCGCCTCGTCAAGAAAGACGGCGTCAACACCATCGTCATCGGCAACGGCACCGCCAGCCGCGAGACCGAGGAAGTCGTCTCGGAGTTCATCTCCGAGCAGGCGCCCAGCCTTCGCTACACCATCGTCAACGAGGCCGGCGCGTCGGTGTACTCCGCCTCCGAGCTCGCCAGCCAGGAATATCCCGACCTGGACGTCACCGTACGTGGCGCCATGAGCCTGGGCCGCCGTCTGCAAGACCCGCTGGCAGAGCTCGTCAAGATTCCGCCCCAGTCCATCGGCGTTGGCCAGTACCAGCACGACCTTGACCAGGCCGAGCTTTCGCGCACCTTGGGCCACGTGGTGGAAGACGTCGTCAACCGTGTGGGCGTCGACGTCAACACCGCGAGCGCAAGCCTGCTGGGCTACGTGTCGGGCATTACGCCGAGCGTAGCCAAAAACATCGTGGCCTACCGCGAGGAAAACGGCGCCTTTACCGATCGCCGCCAGCTCAAGAAGGTCCCCAAGCTGGGACCCAAGGCGTACCTCAACGCCGCAGGTTTCCTGCGCATCAGCGGCGGCAAGAACCCGCTCGACGCGACAAGCGTCCACCCCGAAAGCTACGAGGTGGCCACGGCCGTCCTGGAGCGCGCCGGCGTTGCGGCAAGCGAGCTCAGCCGCGGCGGCGTGCCCGATATCGAGCGCCGCCTGGGCAGCATCTCGGCGCTGGCAAGCGACCTGGACTGCGGCACCCTGACGCTCATCGACATCGTCAACGAGCTCAAGAAGCCCGGTCGCGACCCGCGCGACGACGCGCCCGAGGTGGTCTTTAGCCGCTCGGCGCTTTCCATCGATGACCTGGAACCCGGCATGGAGCTCAAGGGCACGGTGCGCAACGTCGTCGACTTTGGTGCCTTTGTCGACGTGGGCGTGCACCAGGACGGCCTCGTACACATCTCCAAGCTGGCCAACCGCTTCGTCAAGCACCCGAGCGACGTGGTACGCGTCGGTGACACGGTAAAGGTGTGGGTCGAAAAGGTCGATCGCGACCGCAAGAAAATCTCCCTCACCATGGTGCAGGGGAAGTAAACCGTCAAAGCAAGGTACCCCCTGTAGCAACGTGCAAAATCGCGAGTATTCTGCAATTTCCGCCGCTCCGAACGCCCCTCAGAGACAATAACGTCAAAAACAGCCCCCGTTTTAGCGTCATCAGAGCCAAAACGGGGGCTGTTCCATGCTTCACCCAGCTGGTAAAAGCCTTTACCTTGCTGAATACTCTCAATTTTGCACGGCGCAGGCGGGGGTACCTTTGTCCACGGCAGGATATGGAAGCCTATCACCAACCTACCGGCAAGTTCGTGTCGGCAGCCCCGGCCTTTCCTTTGCCTAGCGCGACCCTCGCGAAGCGCGTGAGCGATAGGGAAAGGAAAGGCCGGGGCGAACAACCCGCGATGTAGCCAGCGTTCGCGTTACGGCAGGATATGGAAACCGAGCGAGGCGATATCCTTGGCAAAACCGCGCACGGTATCGAGCGAGACCTCGTACGGGTCACGGCCGATGTTCTTACGCTTGGCCAGGATGCTGTTGGGCACCGTGATGATCTGGCAACCGCATCCTTCCGCCTGGTAAATATTGATAAGCTCACGCGTGGACGCCCACAGGACCTCGCAGTTGGGCTTGGTGGCGGCCTTCTTGACCGACTCCGTCATAAACGGAATGGGGTCGACGCCGGTGTCGGCGATGCGGCCGGCAAAGAGCGAGATGATTGACGGCGTCTCGGCGTCAACGGCCTCGACCATCTCGTCGACCTGCGCAGGCGTAAAGATGGTGGTGACGTTGACCTTGATGCCGTCGGCCGAAAGCTTGCGGACCAGCTCGGCGGTGGACTCGCCCTTGGTAGTCACGCACGGAATCTTGACATAGACGTTCTCGGCCCAGGTAGCGATCTCGCGCGCCTCGCCCTCCATGGTCTCGACGTCGTCGGCAAAGACCTCAAACGACACGGATACATCGGTGATGTGGGTCAAGACCTCTTTGGCAAACGCGCGGTAATCCGTCACGCCGCCCTTCTTCATAAGGGACGGGTTGGTCGTGAAACCCTGAACGTTGCCGTTCTCGTACATGTCGAGCATGCCCTCGAGATTTGCACCGTCAGCGAACACCTTGATTGCCATCTGCCTGATTCCTTTCGCTTGCACATGGGCGATAAACTGCTAAACACTTTACCTACGTTTATCAAGGCGTGAGCTGCGGGTTTTCATCTTCTCGGCGAACGGTTTTGCAGTTTTACCATTTTTATATCGACACCCCAGCGGCAAAACGTTTTTGCTGATCATCGCGGTTGATTCCGTTCGCGGCGCAGAGACAGCGCTTCACCGGTACGTTTTCACAACCACTCCAAAACAAAAGCGGTGACGCCTCATTTGAGACGTCACCGCTTCCGTGTAGGAGCCGGTTATCGGAGCTCCGCCCGATTAGGGCTTAACGTATGCCTGGATTACTCTTCCTCAACGTGGTTAATCACAGCACCCTTGGTGTGGATGAAGTTGGGGACGAAGGCGACGATCAGAAGGACAGCAAGAATCGCGTAGACACCGGTGGTACCGAAGGCCTCGGCAGCGCGGCCAAGCGTAATACCAATGACGGAGAAATCGAAGTCGCCGAACGTAGTGTTCTTGAAGCCAAAGACGTCAAGAACGGGCAGGAGCAGGGCCGGGGCGAAGGTGATGAGCAGGCCGTTGACGAAAGCGCCAAGAGCTGCGCCCTTGCGACCGCCGGTAGCATTGCCGTAGATGCCTGCGGTAGCACCGCAGAAGAAGTGGGGAACCATGCCCGGGATGATGAAGATGCCCAGGGTAGCGCCCACGATGAACATACCGACCACGCCACCGATGAAGGATGCGACAAAGCCGAGGATGACGGCGGTGGGAGCATAGGGGAAGAAGACGGCGCAGTCGACGGCGGGGATGGCACCGGGGATCAGCTTGTTGGAGATGCCCTGGAAAGCCGGGACCAGGTCGGCAAGGATCATACGAACGCCGTTATAGACGATGGTGACACCAACGGCAAAGGACAGGGCACAGGTCAGGGCATAGACAATCACGTTGTCGCCGCCAGCGGTCTTGGTAACGACCGCAGGATCTGCGATGTAAGCGGCGAAAGCGGTAACCAGGTAGAAGAAGGCCATGGTAAGAGCCGTGGAGATGGTAGTGTCGCGCAGGAAGGCGAACTTCTCGGGAACCTCGATCTTCTCGGTGCTGTTCTCCTCGGCGTCCTTAGCAAAAAGCGTACCGACTGCAGCGGAGATGTAATAGGCGAGTGAACCGAAGTGGCCCATGGCGATTTCATCGCCATGGGTAACCTTCTCGGTGAAACGCTGACCAACGGCGGGAAGCATAGCGCTCACGAGGCCCAGGAACATGCCGCCCACGATGACAAGCTGGACATCCTGGAAGCCAGATGCCTGCAGAACGGCAGACAGCAGGCAGGCCATAAACATGCTGTGATGGCCCGTCAGGAAGATGTACTTAAACTTGGTAAAGCGGGCAATGATAATGTTCACGACATAGCCGAGAATCAGGATCATCATGGTCTGAACGCCGAGGACGCTCTGAGCCATCGAAACAACGACCTCGTTGTTGGGCACGACGCCGGTGATGTGGAAACCGGTCTCGATGAAGGTACCCAGCGGAGCAAGGTTCTCCTGAACAACAGCGGCGCCGGCGGACAGCATGATGTAACCAAGAATGGGCTTCAGGGTGCCCGTCATCACCTTGTGGGCAGGACGCTTAAGCGCGACAAGGCCCACAAAGGCAAATAGACCCATAATCCACGCTGGCTTGGTCAGAATCGATTGGATAAACTCAAGTATGGGAAGGATGGCTTGCATCTGCGCTTCCTTTCTCTCTAACGTGGGCGCGTTTCCCTCTTCCACAGGGAACCGCCCTTTTTTGTGCCGCTTTAGGCGTTAGCGGCGGCCGCCTTGATTGCCTCGAGGGCGTCTTCGCGGATCTTCTTCTTGTTCACATAGCTGCGAACGATCACAACGTTGCCGTGGAGCTCGGGGGCGAGTTCTTTAACGGTGATGAACAGATCCGGATTTGCGGAAGAAGCACCGTTCAGGTCCATAGACTCAACGTCGGCCTTGATGCCCTCCTCCTCGCAAAGCTCCTCGACTTTGCCAGCGAGCATCAGGCTGGACCCGATGCCGTTTCCGCATACGGTGATGATATGCATGGCAACCTTCCTCTCCTACACGTGACGGTTTTCCGTCTATCCAAAAGCGGCGACGCATCGCCGTGCCATTAAGGCCTAAAAGAATGAACGCATGGTCTCCAAAACCTGCTCGGGCGTATCGCATGCGCTGAGCTTGGCAACGCAGTCCTCGTCCTCGAACATCTGCGAAAGCTCCGCCAAGCAGCCAAGATGAGCCTTGGGGTCGGGTGCGCAAATACCCACGAGCACGTGAACCGGATCGAAATCCTCGTGTCCAAACGCAATGGCAGGGTCAAGCGTGACGATACAGATCCCCGCTTCACTCACATTGCCATCTGCCTGAGCGTGGGGCATGGCGATGCCCTCTTCCAAGACCATATAGGGGCCGAATTTGTGAACCGATGAAATCATGGCGTCAACATAGCTCTGGTCGCATTTGCCAGCGTCTACGAGCAACTTACCGCATGCCTTGATCGCTTCCTCCCATTCGGAGGCCTCGACGTGGCAGGCAACAAGCTCGGGCTTAAGAAGATCGGTCAGCATGCTCGTCCCCTACTCCTCGGGCAGGATATGAAAACCAAGCGCCTGAATGTCGCGGGCAAAGCCCTTGACCGTATCAAGCGAGTACTCAAGCAAATCTTTCCCGAAATTCTTGCGCTTGGCAAGAAGGGCATTGGGGACCGTAATGATCTGACAGCCAACGGACTCCGCCTGGAAGATATTGAGGACCTCGCGCGTAGACGCCCAGAGAACCTCGGCAGCAGGCTTAACGGCAGCCTTCTTTACGGACTCCGCCATGAGGGGCAGCGGATCGACGCCGGTATCGGCAATGCGACCGGCAAAGATGGACAGAATAGAGGGGGTCTCAGCAGAGACGGCATCGACAAACTCGTCGACCTGCTCGGGCGTGAAGATAGTGGTGACATTCACCTTGATGCCGTCGGCAGAAAGGCGCTTGACCAGCGCGGCAGTGGACTCACCCTTGGTGTTGAGCGCCGGGATCTTAACGTAGACGTTGTCTGCCCAGGTTGCGATCTCGCGAGCCTCGGCTTCCATACCCGCCTCGTCGTCGGCGAATACCTCAAAAGAGACCGACACATCAGTAATGTGCTCAAGAACCGTCTTGGCAAAAGCGCGGTAGTCGGTCACGCCGCCGGCCTTCATAAGGGAAGGATTGGTCGTGAAGCCCTGAACGTTGCCATTGTCATGCATGTCAAGCATACCCTCGAGGTTAGCGCCGTCGGCAAACACCTTGATCGCCATGTTCGGTCCTTTCTCATCTAACACTATTGCTATCGAAAGCCTTCTTCTTTGTTTCAAAAGCTTTTCGGTTTTCTTTTATAAACCATTTCAAAAGCTATCGAAAGCTCAATTGTCAACTTTCCGTGAACGGTCGAATATCGGGCGTGAACGTACTTCTTTTGGGCGGCACCTTCAGAATGAGACTCTTTATAGCCCGTTTACGTGCGAACTATCTGCTACGCATGCATTTGTGACATGCCATTCCGTTCTTTTGATTCATTCGAATTTGCCTTGTTCTTTTCATATCGATACGTTATATTTCGATTACGAAAGGCGCATCTTTTACCTTTTGTTCAAAAGGAGCGGCATATGGCATCTACTTCAGACCTTTCACCGGCCGAGCGTCAGCGATTTATCATGAATTGGCTGGCCGAAAAGCCAAATATCTCGGTATCCGACATCGTTCGCCGTTTTTCGGTTTCGGAAGTCACCGCACGACACGACCTCATCTCGCTGGAATCCGAAGGCAAGCTGCGTCGCGTACGCGGCGGAGCGGTATCGCTTTCTCGCTCCAACGCAATCTCGTATCCCGAGGAGCGCATCAATGTCCAAGTCGAGGCCAAGGAGGCCATCGCCGCAACCGCAGCAACTCTTGTTGATGATGGCGATGTTCTGGTAATTGATATCGGCACCACAGGCTTTTACTTCGCTAAGGCCCTCATGGACAAGCGTGAGATCACCATTATCACCGGCGATCTTGCAATCGCGAACTACGCCAGCTTCAATCTCCCCAATGCTTCGGTAGTGCTGCTGGGCGGCTCCGTGCGCAAGGGGCACCTCTATCTCGCGGGCGCACTGACGCTCGACTGCATGAGCAAACTACATGCCGACAAGGCGTTTGTCAGTGCCGACGGATTCCACCCCGACCACGGTTTTACCGTCGAGCACGACTTCTCGGCCATGATCAAGCATATGTACCTTACCAACTCAAACCAGGGCTACATGATGGTTGACCAGGGAAAGTTCAACAAAACCAGTTTTTATCAGTCCGCGCAGATCGATGACCTCGACGGCATCATCGTTGATGGAGACGACGAGGGCATCATGACGGCGGCGATCGAGAGCAGTCGCAGTCATCCCAAGCTCTATATTGCAAAATAGCTCAAATGGCCGGGTCGCCCCCACTGCGGGCGACCCGGCCATTTATTAAATCAACCCAAAATGCTGCATCGCTGTGACGGTGCCGTCGTGTGCGACGTCGTCGGTCACGTAGTCGGCGATCGCCTTGACCTCGGGCATGGCGTTGCCCATGGCGACAGCCGTCTCGACAGCGGCGAGCATACCCAGATCGTTGCCGGAATCGCCAAAGCCAAAGGTGCGCGCGTTGCCGGTGCGACCTAGGTATTCCAGCGCTCGCGCCACGCCCACGCCCTTGTCGATGCCCTTGGGACTCAGCTCGCGGTTCTGGCCGCCAGTATTGCACAGCTCAAAGTTGCGATCGATAAAGCCATCATCGTTGGCTACGCGAGCCAGGTTGCACGCGTTAATGCACACCTTGCCTACGTGCAAGCGGCCATCGACGCGCATCTGATCAACGCCATGCACCACGCCGGCGCCTAGCAGAAATGACTGTTCGACACCAACTGGCTCAAGTGAATAGGTGGCACCGTTCGTCTCGAACAACGCCTCGCCGCCCGCCACAGTAATGCGGCGCGCGAGCTCCTCAACAATGTCTTCGTCAATGCAATCCTCGTGCACCACGCGTCCCTCGACCTCGAGCGTGGCGCCCGCCATGGCAACGATACCCGCCGGGTTCAGCGCACGCAGGCCATCGGCAACCAGCCACAAGGGACGGCCCGTGCAGATAAATGCCTTGTGCCCCGCATCGCGCAGTGCACGGAACGCCTCAACCACCGTCTGCGAGGGACGAACCGCCGAAAAGTCCTTATCGGTCATATCGTCGGGGTCGAACGACGTCAGCGTGCCGTCCACGTCAAAAAAGAGCACAGCGGAATCGGGGCACGCATCAATCATATGGGTTCCTTTCGAGGGCGATGGCAAACGAAGCATCCATCATATAATGGAGCGACGCAACCAGAGAGGTCACCCATGGAATTTTATGCAAGCTGCCCCGAGGGCTTTGAATCCGCACTCGCCGACGAGCTCAAGTGGCTCGGGCTTTCGCATGTCCGCCGCCTGAAGGGCCGCGCTACGTTTGAGGGCGAGCTCGAAGAAGGCTACCGCGCCTGTCTGTGGTCGCGCCTGGCCAGCCGCGTGTTTGTGGTGCTCGGACGCTTTGAGGCACAGGATGCCGACGAGCTGTACGATGCCGTTTACGACATTGCCTGGGAAAACATCGTCCGCCGCGGCGCCACCATTGCCATCACTGCCCGTGGTGTGACCGAGCAGCTGCGCAACACGCGCTTCTCTGCCCTGCGCGCCAAGGACGCATTGTGCGATCGCCTGGCCGAGACCACAGGCCGTCGCGCCGATGTCGATGCTGCCGACCCCGATGTCCACCTGCTGCTTTCGCTACGCCAGCGCCGTGCGAGCATAAGCCTGGACCTTTCGGGCGACCCGCTGTTCAAGCGCCTGCCGCCCGCCGCGACTCGCGCCGGCGAGGGCGCGCACGTGCTACGCCCCGACTACGCCGCCCTGGTGTTGGCGCAGGTCGGCTGGACCGCGCTGTGCGAGCGCGAGCTGACGGCCGACGACTACGAAAACGAGGCCCTACCTACGCTGATCGACGCGTCGTGCGCCGGCGGCGGCCTGCTGCTGGAGGCCGTGAACATCCTGACCGACCGCGCCCCGGGCGCCGCACGCGAGCGCTGGGGCTTTGAGGGCTGGCAGCTGCACGATGCCGCCCTATGGGAGCAGTTGCTTGCCGAGGCACGCGGGCGCGAGGCGGCAGCGCGTGAGCGCGAGGCGCGCATCGTGGCCGCGGACATCGACCCCGCCGCCCGCAAGACCGCCGAGCGCATGGTTAAGTTTGCCGGCTACAAGCGCTTTGTCGATTTTTGCGCCGCCAAATCTGCCACCGTACTGGACCACGCGGGCGCCGTCGCCGGTGCCGCCCTCGTCGCGGATACGACCGAGACACCGCTGTCGCTTATGCATGACGCCATGACGCTGGTCGGCGAGCTGCGCCGCGCGCCCGAGCTTGCTTCGGCACCGGTCGCCGCGCTCACCCGCGACGGCCTGCTGGCCCGCGCGTTCCATGCCGAGCCCGCGCGCTCCATTGCCGTCATGCCCAACAACGAAGAGGCGACTATCGAGGTTTGGCCCTCGCTCGACCACGCCGCCGCAGCGTTTGAAGCTGCGACCAGCGCGGATGCCGAGGCCGAGGTTGCGGATGCCAACGAAGTCAACGATGAGGCCGCAGCTTCTGCCATGCCCGAGCCCGCTGCCACGCTCGACCTGGGCGACGGCAAGCCGCTGCCCGTGCTCATCCCCGAATCCGAACAGTTCGCCAACCGCCTGCGCAAGAACGCTCGCCTGCGCCGCAAGTGGGCCAAGCGCGAGGGCGTGAGCTGCTACCGCGTCTACGATGCCGACCTGCCCGACTACTCCGCCGCCATCGACCTGTACGAGGGTTGCCCACAGACTCCAGGCCGCTGGCTCGTCATCGCCGAATACGCGGCGCCCAAGACCATCGACCCGGCGCTGGCCCAGGCCCGTATGCTCGACATCTTGGCCATCGCGCCGCGCATCCTGGATGTCCCAGCCGAGCATGTGCATGCCAAGGCCCGCATGCGTTCGCGCGGCGGCTCGCAGTACGGTAAGCAGGGCGCCGGCAAGGGCGGCTCGGGCGAGCGCGCCAACATTGCGCGCCGTCGCCTACCGCTCATCGAGGAAGGCGGCCTCACCTTTGCCGTCAACTTTGACGACTACCTGGACGTGGGCATCTTCTTGGACCACCGCGTCACGCGCAATCTGGTGCGTGAGCACGCCAAGCAGGCGCGCCGCTTCCTCAACCTGTTTGCCTACACCGGCACTGCCACCTGCTATGCGGCAGACGGCGGCGTCGAGGAGACCGTGACGGTTGACCTCTCGAACACCTATCTGGACTGGGCCGAGCGCAATATGCGTCAGAACGGCTTTGTGGGGCCGCAGCATCACTTTGTGCGCGACGACGTGCTCGCCTGGATTCGCGACCAGCGCCAGACGCGCAACCGCTGGGACCTGATCTTTGTCGACCCGCCCACGTTCTCGAACTCGTCCAAGATGGGCCGCCGCACCTGGGATGTCCAGCGCGACCATGTTGAGCTTTTGGCTGGCGTATCACGCCTGCTCGCGCAGGGCGGCCATGCCATCTTTAGCTGCAACCTGCGCGGCTTCCGCCCCGAAACGCGCAAGCTCGCCCGCGCGGGCGTGGTGCTGGAGGACATTACGGCGCAGACCATCCCCGAGGACTTCGCGCGCAACCAGAAGGTGCACCACTGCTACATCGTGCGCCGCCTGCCCATCGAGGACGCCATGGCCGAGGTCGGCTTTAGCGCCGAGGAGATTGCCGAGCGAACCGAGGAACTGCGCAACCCCGAGGCCCGCAAGCCCCGTGCGGCAGTACCCGCGCACGCGCAGGCCGGCAACGGCAAGTCCAACTTTTCCGGCAAGCCCTCCCCCGCCGGCAAGCCCAAAAAGAAGAAGTTCTACGCCAGCAAGCCCAAGGGCAAATAACAAAGTTGCGGTGGAATACGGACTGTTTTGCCTGGAATTAGGCAAATTTAGACCGTATTTCACCGCAGCTCATAGTGGGATGGCGGATGCCGACCTATCCCTGGGTAACCAGTCGGTAACCGATGCCCACGTGCGTCTGGATATAGCGCGGGTGCGCGGGGTCGGACTCGATCTTCTTGCGCAACGTGCCCATAAAGACACGCAGGCTCGCCAGGTCGCTCTTGGTCGCCGTACCCCAAATCTCGTGCAGGATAAATTGGTGCGTCAGCACCTTGTCGGCGTTGTGTGCCAGCAGGCACAAGAGCTTGTACTCGATCGGCGTCAGATGCAGTTCCTCGCCATCCATCGTGGCGATGCCGGCATCAAAATCGATATGCAACTCGCCGGTATCGAACGAGCCCTCGGAGACAACACCGCCCGCCTGCGCATACGAAAGGCGCCTGAGCGTGGTGCGAATGCGCGCGAGCAGCTCCTCGACCGAAAACGGCTTAGTCAGGTAGTCATCGGCGCCGGCATCGAGCGCTCGGATCTTGTCCGCGTCCTCGCTGCGCGCCGAAACCACGATGATCGGCATGCCCGACCACGCGCGCACCGACTCCACCACCTTGACGCCGTCCATATCGGGCAGGCCCAGATCGAGCAGCACAATGCTCGGCGCCTGCGACGAAGCGGCGGCGATGGCGGCGTGGGCGGTCTCCACAGCCATATGGCGCAAACCGTGCGCCTCGAGCGCGGCGACGATAAGGTTGCGGACGGCGGGATCGTCCTCAACGACCAAGATGAGCGGTTTCACGGCAGAGTTCGGCACAGCGCTACTCCTTATCAAACGAAACGTCGGCGGCGGGAAGCTCAATCGTAAAGACCGAACCGTGCGGGTCCGCCGCGGTAACCTCTATGCTACCGCCATGTGCCAGCGCAATGGAGCGGCAGAGCGAAAGCCCCAAGCCCACACTGCGGCAGCTGTCGGCCAGGCCATGGTTGGCGGTGTAGAACGACTCAAAGATTCGCTCGCGGTCCTCGGGCGCAATGCCCGGGCCATCATCAGCAACCGAGCACGCCACGCATCCATCATGGACGCCAATCGAGATTACGATATGCGAGCCCGCAGGCGTATAGGCGATGGCGTTGTTCACCAGATTGACCACCAGCTGCACCATCAGGCGCGCGTCGACGTTGACAAGCGCCGGCTCATCGCACGCCACCACCTTAAGGTCGTGCTCGCGCACGGCCGGGTTTACGTGGCGCAGCGCCTCCTCGACGATATCGTCCATGAGCTCGAGCGTAGTCGACAGATGCATGCCGCCGCCCTCGAGCTTGGTAATGGCGAGCAGATTCTCGACAGTGGCGTTGAGCCATTGCGCGTCCGAGCGAATGGATAGGAGCATGCCGCGGCGTGTCTGGTCGTCGAGCACGGCCGTGCCGGTCGAGCCCTGGTCGAGCAACACGTCGGCATTACCCGAAATACTGGTAAGCGGCGTGCGCAGGTCGTGCGAGATGGAGCGCAGTAAGTTGGCACGCAGCTGTTCGTTTTTGGCGAGCACCGCCGCCTCCTCGCGAGCCTCCATGGCGCGGGCGCGATCGAGCGCCAGCTCGCCTTCGCTCGCGATGGCATCGGCAAGCGTCCGCTCCTCGGGCGTCAGCGCATCGGGCTCGGCGACAATGGCGAACACCCCCACCACCGAGGCGGGATCGCCCGCGCGCACCATGGTGTCGCCCGAGCGCACGGTCAGGTATATGCCGTAGAACGCCGAGGCGCCATAGGTGGCATCGAGCGGCGTTCCCACATAGGCGGACGCCGAGAGCCGCGGCGGCATCTGCGGCGCCAGCTGGTGTACCGGCGCGGCATCGCCCACGGCCGTGTACGTCGTGCGCGGCAGCAGGTCATCGTTATCGGCATCGGCGCTATACCACACGACCGGACAGTCCGAAAGACGCGCCAGCTGCGTTGCCATAGCGTGCACAATCTGTTGTTGATCGCCGCACCGCTGCAGCATGCGGTTGGTCTCGAGCACCATCTGCGTGCGACGGTCGCTGGCGGCAGCCTGCGCCAAGGCGCGGCGCAGGGCCAGCGCGATTGAGCTCGACACGAGCGAGACCGCAAACATAATGAAGAACATGCCGGGATAGACGCGGTCGATAAACGACAGCGCGTAGCGCGGGTCGACAAACAAGAAGTTGTAGAGCGCCACGGCGGCAGCCGAGCTCAGCAGGCAGTACAGGCGGCTCCAGGTAAAGAAAGCGCACAGCTGCACGGCGAACACATAGACGATCATGATGCTCGGCGCGAGCCCCGGATGGTCGAGCAGCGCGCCCACAATCGTCGCCGCGGCTAGCAGCCCCGCCGATACGCAGGCGTCATACAGAGGGCTGCGACGCGTCAGCGTTGTACGCCGCCACCAAAAGTTCTCGGCAATATCGCCGTCCGCACGGACGTCCATCAGCGCCCCGCCCCTCTCTCAAAAACAAAAACCACCACAAAGGGGACTGGCACCTTTGCGGTGGTGGCCTCCTTGTGGTGGTTTCAAGTGTATAGCCTTTACAGCCTGCGGTCGCTAGACAAACAGCACGTGCGCGAGCAGGGCACACACGCACACCGCTCCAAATACCAGTGCCACGATCGAAATTACGCGATCGGCCATATCCATGTTGGCACGGTTCGTCAAAAACCGATCTTCGGCGGCGTCGGCACGTGCCTCACGTACCAGCTTGGCAACCACCTCGCGGCCATCAAGCATCTTTGCATCCATGTTTGCCTCCCCGGCCTCAATCTTGTCCATCGAAAACCAACTCCGTGCAACCTGTCGGCGCCTACGGGCGCTCGTTGGGAGCCAGGCGTTGCATCTTGTTCACGGCCTTGAACTTGGTGAACAGCGGCACGTACTCAAAGCTCACGTTGGAGTTCTCCAGGCCGTACCAGCGTGCAGGCGTGCCGGCGGCGCGACGAATGATGTACTTGAGCGTGATGGCCGTACGCTCGCTCGGCTCCACATCGCTTTCGGGCGCCAGAAGCTTACGGATCAGGACGAACTTGAACGTACCGATGTTGCCCGGATCCTTGTAGACCGAGTAGTCATGCGTCTGCGCCGGCAGCTCGCCGGTGGCAGCCAGGTCCTGAACGACCTGACGCAGGTAGGCATTGACGCGCTGGTTAATCTTGTAGCCCAGGTACAGATGCACGCGGAACACGTAGTCGGTGCCGAACGTCTCGACCGAATAGGCAAAGGTATGCGGCTCGTCCATGGTCTCGACGTTCACGAACCACCAGGCGCGAGCACGCTTGGGATGCTTGTCCAAGATCGAGTAGACGATATCACGGTCGATGTAATCGGTATGGGTGTCCTTGGTCAGGTACACGATGTTGTCGCTCATGCGCTCGTAACGGTCGTCGTCGCGCAGGCGCTTGAGCTGCGGCAGATAGCTGCGCAGCGGCAGCAGCGTAAACTGGCGCTGCTCGACCGCCGTGCCGTTGTACCAGCACACCATAATGCCCATGATGAGTGCAGCCATGAGGATGGTGAAGTAGCCGCCGTGGAAGAACTTGGTGAGCGAGCTCACGAAGAAGAAGCCTTCGAGCAAAAGGAAGAAGGCCGCGAAGATCCACGGAGCAACCTTGAGCTTGCGCTCCTCGTGCAGGTAGAAGAAGAGCAGCAGCGTAGTGCACATCATAGTCAGCGTAATGGCAAGGCCGTAAGCGGCCTCCATGTGTGCCGAGTTCTGGAACAGCAGCACCACGATGACGCAGCCCACGAGCATGACGTTGTTGACCATGGGGATGTAGAGCTGGCCTTTGGTCTCGGCAGGGTAGAAGACCTGCATGTGCGGCATGAGGTCCAGACGGCTGGCCTCGGACACCAGCGAGAATGCGCCGGTGATGAGCGCCTGCGAGGCAATGATGGCCGCGACGGTGGAAAGGCCTACGGCAAACGGGCGCAGGCCCGGGGCGAGCATCTGGTAGAACGGGTTGAGATCGGCAATGCCCATGAGCTCGGGGTTGGCAGCGTTGTTCATAAGCCAAGCGCCCTGGCCCATATAGGAAAGCAGCAGGCAGCACTTAACGAACGGCCAGGTAGCGTAGATGTTGCCGCGGCCGACGTGGCCCATGTCGGAGTAGAGCGCCTCGGCACCGGTGGTGGCGAGGAAGCAGCTGCCCAGGATCATGATGCCCGCGTGGTTGTTGGGGCTCAGCAAAAAGGCGATGCCGCGCACCGGGTTGAGGCACAGCAGCACGGCGGGGTGCTGGAAGACAAAGAACAGACCCGTGCCGCCCAGGAACAGGAACCACAGCGTCATGATAGGGCCAAAGGCGTGACCGATCTTGGCCGTGCCGATGCGCTGCACCAAGAAGAGCGCAATGATGATGGCGAGCGTGATGGCGACAACGCGGCCCTGGTCATCCCCGAGCACGGCGTGAACCGCAGGGATGGTGCGCAGGCCCTCGATGGCCGTGGTAACGGTAACAGCCGGCGTCAGGATGCCGTCGGCGAGCAGCGCGGCGCCACCCAGCATGGCGGGGATGATAAGCCACTTGCCGCAACGCTTGACCAGGCTGTACAGGGCAAAGATACCGCCCTCGCCGTGGTTGTCGGCGCGCAGCGAGATCAGCACGTACTTGACGGTCGTCAGCAGCGTGACCGTCCACACGACAAGAGAGAGCGCGCCGAGCACGAACTCCTCCGTCACGCTTCCGATGCCGCCGTTGCCGGCAACGAGCGCCTTGGTTACATACATAGGGCTGGTGCCGATGTCGCCGTACACCACGCCCAGCGTGACGAGCATCGCCGAGATGCTCACAGGAATCGCAGCGTGCGAGGCTGCCTCCTTGGCCTTTTGTTCCATAAGCCGGTTTCCTCCCAACTTTAATGTTCGAAGGGATTATAGGCAATCGGCCCATGTTTTAATGCACTGTTTTCCCAGCTAGATAAACATTTATACGGCCTTTATGCCATCGCGCGATATGGAATGTGGCAAAGGGACTGTCCCTTTGCCACATTCGTCATTTTCCGAGCCAATTTTTGAACCACCACTCCATGGAGCGGCTCATCTCGGCCATAAAGGGACTCGTGTGCTTGCGGGTATAGATGTCCACGACGCGCTCCCCCACCTCGCGGGCATGCGGACGGAACATCGCGTCCATCTCGGCCACCTGCGCGTCCATAGTCGCGTCGTCCGCACGGCGGTAGCGTTCCTCGTGCACCAGGTTCACCACGGGGTGCGCGATTGCCGGGCGCTCTTTGCGAGGCGTGCCGATGATGAGCATCGACAGCGGCATGGTATAGGGCGGCAGATCGAGCAGCTCGGCAACTTCCTCGGCATTCTCGACGATATCACCGATGTAGCAGCTCCCCAGCCCCAGGGCCTCGGCGGCAACCACGGCGTTTTGTGCAGCGATCACGGCGTCCTGGGCCGCGATGGCAAAGTCGCCCAAACCCGGCGCGCGGCGGGGCGCCTTGCCCGTGCGCTCGACAAACTCGGGCTCAAAGCAGCCCACGTGCTCAAACAGATCGATCCACTTGGCATAATCGACCACAAATATAAGTGCCCAGGGCGCCTTGGCGATCATGGGCTGGTGATCGCACAGGTCGGCCAGACGGTCCAGCGTAGCCTGCTCGCGAATGCTCACGATGGAATACATCATCATGGCGCCCGCCGATGGCGCGCGACTCGCCGCATGCAAAATCGCCGCCCGCCGCTCGTCGGTCACCGCTACGGGACGGTCACTGTCATCGCGCGCGAAGGCGCGCGTAGACGAACGGTGCTCCAAAATGTCCAGCACCGCGTTGCCCGTAGTCTCGACCGGATAGCCGCCCGCGTCCATGCCGGCACCCACGTCGCCCGCACTCGTCATACAAACCCGCTCGTTCATCGCCTCATCCTCGCCATTTCTTTAAGAAGCCTTTACGTTTCCGTGTAATTCCCGTCCATTATCGCGCAGGTCGCCACTACATTGCGCCACACCGCCACACGTGCGCGTTAATATGGCTGGTTGTTGTGCGCAGCCACCAATTGCAGCGCATATCTTGGTAACAATCGGGTAAACCCCCGCTTTCGTAGGTTTTAAGTTTGTGAGGAGTCTCAGCATGTTCGCTGCCGCCATCTCGCTCGTCGGTCTTGCGGCGACCGTCTACCTTGTCTTGCGCGAGGCCAAGGCCATTCGCGCACAGTCGGGCACCGTCGCCAAAGGCGCCATCGCCTGGAGTGTCGCCTTCGGCCTGTTCCAGCTCTTTTTGACCATTTGGGGCGCCATTGGCCTCGTCGCCCAAAACGAGCCGCTCGCCTTTGTGATGCTCATCCTGACCAACGCCATCCTTACCGGATGCGCCTGGGCCAGCATTGCCCGCGACCGCATCGCCCCGCGCGTCTTTGCGTTCGCCGGGTCCGATGCCCCCGTCCCCACCGGCAAGCTCGCCCGCCTACGCGGAGCCTTTGTGGGCAAACCGCTCGTCGCCGCCGTCTTGTGCCTGCTGCTCGCCGGCGTCTTTGCGCTGCTGGGCATGGAGGTCTCGTCCAACCACGACTTTACCTGGGTCTACCCCCTGTGCATTCTGCTCGAATGGGCCATCATCACCGTGCTCATGGTCGGCTTGTTCTTCCTATTCCAGCGCCACGGCGCAGCTCCCGCGGTCCTGGCCTGTGCCCTCTTTGTCCTGGGCATTGCCGAGTTCTTCGTCATCACGTTTAAATCCATGCCCATCCAGCCGGGCGACCTTTCGGCCATCTCCACCGCCGCCGCAGTCGCCGGCACCGGCTACACCTTCTCGATCTCGCTGTTCTGCGTGCTATCCATGGGCTTTACCGCCATCGCCATGCTGCTGTGCGAGTACGCCGGCCTGGTGGCACCGCACCGTCAGAAGGGCACCGCCAACGCCAAGCGCATGCTGCTCACCAATCTGCTCGTGGCGGTGCTGTGCCTGGGCGGCGTGACCGCGCATGTCACGCTCATCGACTACTACAACACCCTCGGCATCACCGTCTACACCTGGCGTCCGCTCGAGAGCTACTGGCGCGAGGGCTACCTGCCCGCCTTTATTAGTGCGGCGCAGTCCATCAAGCCGCCCAAACCCGCCGACTATTCTGTCGATGACGCCAAGGCCACGCTCAAAAAGTACGCCAAGGCCTACGACAAGTCCGACGCCGCCAAGAGTGACGATCGCACCGCCGCAAAGGAGCAATTCGACAGCGAGAAGCCCACGGTCATCGCCATCATGAACGAGACCTTCTCGGACCTGTCGATCTACCAGAACATGCGCGCCGGCTACGAGGGCCCGCAGTACTTTAAGAGCCTGTCCAACTGCCTCAGCCGCGGCAAGCTCTATGTGAGCGCCTACGGCGGCGGTACCGCCAATACCGAGTTTGAGTTTATGACCGGCAACTCCATGGCCAACCTGGGCTCGGGCGTGTACCCCTACACCATCTACAACATGGAAACGACCGGGAATCTGGCAGAGCAGTTCAAATCGCTCGGCTATTCCACCACGGCCATGCACCCCAACCACGCGACCAACTGGAACCGCGAGAACGTCTACAAGGACTTTGGCTTTGACCAGTTCCTGTCCATCAACGATTTCCAGGGCGCCGATACCCTGCGCGGCATGGTGACCGACCAGGCAACCTACGACAAGATTCTTGAGTTGCTCGACCAGAACGCCGACCCGCAGTTCATCTTCGACGTGACCATGCAGAACCACTCGGGCTACGACACGGGCCTGCTGCCGGTCGACAAGCAGATGCACCTGAACATCGACACGACCGACCTGGACGCCAAGACCGTCGAGGATGGCACGCTGTCCGATGTCGACGAGTACGTCTCGTGCATCGAGCAGTCCGACCAGGCGCTGCGCTACTTCCTCAACGCCCTGAGCAAGCTCGACCGCAAGGTGGTCGTGGTGTTCTGGGGCGACCATCAGCCGTTCTTCCCGTCCAAGTTCAATGACAAGTGGTTTACCGGCGAGGACGACGCTACGCATCAGGAGCGTCTGTGGCAGACCGACTACATCATCTGGGCCAACTACGACGTTGCCGGCTGCGACCAGACGAGCGAGGTTGACGACTTGTCTACCAACTACCTGTCCACCCAGCTTATGCAGCTGATCGGCGCACCGCTGACCGACTACCAGAAGGCGCACATGACGCTGCGCGAGTCGCTACCCGCCATCAACTCCGTGGGCCACGAGGACGCCAGCCTGCGCTGGGCGCTCTCCTCCAACGTCACCGGTGACGACGCCGCTGCCGCAGCCGCCACCAAGGCACGCGAGGATTACGCCAAGATGCAGTATTACGAGATGTTCCGCGACGGCAAGAACGTGTACACCGAGCACTTCCAGACCGAGGCCAACGAGACCGACCCCAACCTGGCGCCGGGCACGACCAAGATCAAATAACGGGTCTATCGACCTGGTTCGTCCGCCCGGGTGGCGCGGAACATAAGGTTCCCTGCTCGGACAGTCCTGCTCGCACGGAGAGCACATTAA